>NZ_JBQSWK010000013.1:0-118806 GCF_052377065.1 Brachybacterium sp. AOP42-C2-15 | reverse complement strand
TAAAGGGTTTCGCTCCTCCCACTCCTTTTTTCATGCCGAAAACAGGGTTCCGGTTTTCATGCGCGAAGTCAGGGTTCTTGCCGAGGGGCGTGCAGGGCTGGTGACCAGCGATGTCGTCGCCAGCGCTGAAGCGGGACGTCGACGTGGCACGGCGTTCTCCCGCTCACCTCAGGACCAACAGTGCGGTTCGGCGCGTCTGTCCCCGGTAGACTCGGTTGTCGGGTCCGCGCAGCCATCCGTTGCTGGTTCCCGAGCTCGTGGCCTCGTCGTCTCGAGCATCCCGCAGTTCATGTCCCGGGAGCGCCGCCGGCGCCCCGCTGAGTTCCAGGAGAGCCATGCCGTCCACGTTGCCGGGAGTTCCCGACATCGATGAGCAGCTCGCGAGCAACATCGTCGAGCGCCTCGGAGCCATCGAGGAGCGGCTGCGTGACTCCGTGGCCACGTCCGACGACATGGTCCGCTGGACCAGCCGTCACCTGATGGATGCCGGAGGCAAGCGCGTGCGTCCCATGCTGGTGCTGCTTGCGGCATCGCTCGGTGACCTCGACGCTGAGGGGGTGCTCGACGCTGCAGTCCTGGTCGAGCTCACGCATCTGGCGAGTCTTTACCATGATGACGTGATGGACTCGGCGCCCACCCGCCGTGGTGCGGAGAGCGCGCATTCGCTCTGGGGCAACAACGTCGCGATCCTCACCGGGGACTTCCTCTTCGCTCGTGCGAGTGCGCTCAGCGCCCGGATCGGGACCGAGGCTGTCCGCCTCCACTCGGAGACCTTCGAGAGGCTGTGCCTGGGACAGCTCCATGAGACCGTCGGGCCGAAGGAGGACGAGGATCCCTTCGCCCACTACATCTCGGTCCTCGCCGATAAGACCGCCTCGCTTCTCGCCCTCGCGGGAAGCCTCGGGGCGTCCCTGGCAGGGGGACCCGCTGGCTCAGCCGACGTCATGCGGCGGTACGGGGAGAAGGTCGGAGTCGCCTTCCAGCTCGCGGACGATGTGCTCGATCTCGAGAGCGACGCCGCCACCAGCGGGAAGACCCCCGGCATCGATCTGCGTGAGGGAGTGCCGACGATGCCTACCCTGCTGGTTCGACGCCGCGCTGCGGCGCAGCAGGACGCCCATAGCCTGGACCTCGTGGCACGGCTCGACGGTGACCTCAGCTCAGATGCCGCGCTGGATGAGCTCGTCGCAATGCTCCGGGCCGATCCTGCGCTCGAGGAGACGCGCGCGCTCGCGCAGCGCACTGCCGATGAGGCGGTGGAGATTCTCGCCGAGCTGCCGGAGAGCGACGTCCGTGCCGCGCTGACGACGTTCACCCGGACCCTGGTGGAGCGCGCACGCTGACTCCCGGGCGGACCGGGGCGGCTGCCCAGCTCCGTCCCGGTCTCCACACCGTTTCGTGATCAGGCGCTCGTGGTGCTCATGCGCTGCTGCGGGTACCCTGGGCAGGTCGCGCGCGCGGAAGTATCAGCTCCGGGGAGCATTCTCTGAGCGAGTGCTGGGCACCACTTGCGGGCGCGTTGAGAATCGGAACATGCGCTGGGGGTACGTCCATGTCTGACACCGCTGGATCCAAGCGACGCCGGGGGAGGCGCGTGACGGTCGCGTCCTCGGCCATGATCGCTGTGGTCGCGCTGGTGCTGACCGGGTTCGCGCTGCGCTATCCGGGTCTTTCCTCGTCTGATGTCCAGGTCTCCAATGGCGGGGTCTGGGTCTCGAACCAGGACAGCGGGCTCATCGGCCGGCTCAATGTGGATGCCGGTGAGCTCGATGCACGACTGATGTCCACCGGTCAGGACCTCGACATCATCCAGTCGGGGTATCACGTCTTCGAGACGGGCGCCCGGGGGTTCACCCCGATCAACACTGCGTCCGTGGTTCGCAACGGCCTCGTCGAGCTGCCCGCAGGTTCCACGGTGAAGATCGGTGGGGATCGCGTCGTGATCGCTGCGCCGGACGGGCGCGTCTGGATCCTGACCCCCGAAGAGGCCGCGGCATTCAGCCCCGCCGCAGTAGATCCGGTGCTCGAAACCGGCAAGGAGGCGCCGCCGGTCGCCGTCTCCGAGAATGGTGTCGTGTATGTGCTCAACGGCTCCGAGCTGCTGAGGTATGCGAAGACCTCGCCGACCCAGGACACGACGGCGGACAAACCGATCGAACTCGCTGATGTCTCCAGCAATTCGGATCTGCTCCAGCTCACGGTGGTCGGCGACGAGCCGGTGGTCCTGGACAAGGAGAAGCGCCTGCTCCGGGTGGGAGCCGACGCCAACGAATACGACCTCACCGACGACGGAGTCTCCACCCTGGAGTTCGCCGAGCTCCAGCAGGCAGGCCCCGCCTCCGACAACTTCGTGCTCGCCACCCGCGATGCGCTCTTCGTGATCCCCTTCGACGGTGGCAAGGCCACGAAGCAGGCCGCCGGCGGCACGGGGAGCACCGTGGTCCCACCCGCCCAGGTCCAGGGATGCGCCTACGGGGCCTGGGGTGGCTCGAACCGTTATGTGCGGCTGTGTGCAGGGGAGGAGCCGATCGCCGAGAGCATCCCCGAGGCGGACAGCGCCGCCGATCTCACGCTGCGCGTCAACCGCGACCTGGTGGTCCTCAACGACCAGAAGTTCGGATTGTCCTGGGAGATCATGGACAACATGGAGGTGGTGGACAACTGGGTCGTGACCCAGGAGATCCAGACCAACGAGTCCGAGGAGAAGGAGAAGGAGACTCTCACCACCACGATCACGAACATCGCCGCAGAGCGCGATCAGGAGAATCGCCCGCCGACCGCCAATGAGGACCGGTACGGTGTGCGGCCCGGCAAGAGCGTGGTCCTGCCGGTGACCCGCAACGACACTGATCCGGACGGGGACATCCTGTCCGTGCGCGTCGAAGGCGAGCAGCCCGGCATCGGCACTGTCACTCCGATCCGAGGCGGAACTCAGCTCCAGATCCAGGTGGACGAGGACGCCTCCGGCAGCGCCACGTTCACCTACCAGGCGAATGACGGCCGCGGTGGCACCGATACCGCAACTGTCACTCTGGACGTGCGCGCCGACGGCGACAACGAGGGTCCCAGGCCCGCGGACGAGATGATCACCAAGGTCCAGGTCCGCTCCGGTGAAGAGATCAGCTTCAACATCAGCCCGTACTGGGAGGATCCGGACGGCGACGCCTTCTATCTCGCCAATGCCACCGTCCCACCAGAGGACCTCGTGACCTTCCGTCCCGATGGCCTGGTCACCTTCAACGATGCCGGACTCGCCCCTGGAACCAAGCAGATCGAGGTCAGCTTCCGGGACGAGCATGGCAAGCAGGGGGAGGGCACCGTCGAGATCGAGTCGGTGACCGAGACCGACCTGGCGCCCATCACCACCGCGGACCACGCCACGATCGTGGCGGGTCGCACCACGACCATCAAGCCGCTGCTGAACGATCTGAACCCCAACGGCGGCAATCTCGAGCTGCTCAGCGTGAGCGAAGTCGACGGGCTCGAGATCGACCCGGTCCTCGAGGCGGGGACCATCAACGTCCAGGCGAGCGTGCCGGGCGCCTACTACCTCGAGTACACGGTGGCGGCGAGCGGCGCGAGCACCGTCTCGCTGGGACTCGTGAGGGTCGATGTCATCGAGCCCGAGGCGGAGAATCTCGCCCCGGTCGCGGTCGATGACATGGGCACGGTGACCACTGGGACGGACACCCTGCTGGACCCGTTGGAGAATGACGTGGACCCCACCGGCGGGGTGCTGGTCGTCAACTCGATCGACGTGCCTGAGGGCAGTGGCCTGAAGGCCACCATCGTGAACCACCACCTGATCCGAGTCGAGGCGGCGCCGGGTGCGATGGTCTCGGCGGAGCCGGTCCCTGTGACCTACGAGGTGGCGAACTCGGCCGGCGTCACCACCGGCACCGCCCGGGTGATGGTCGCCAGCACCGATACCCAGTTCGCGAACCCCGTGGCCGTCCCGGACCGGGCCGTGGTCCGTGCCGGCGACATGGTCAACATCAACGTGACCGGCAACGACATCTCGCCGACCGGCGCTGATCTCCATCTCGCGCAGGAGATGGACACCTCTCGCGCCGATGAGCTGGGGCACACCGAACCCCACCAGGACCAGGTTCGCTTCCGGGCGAACGATGACGCCACCGGTGAGGCCGTGGTCCAGTACCAGGTGATCGACGAGACCGGCCGCACCGGCTCAGCGCTCGCCTACATCACGATCGTCCCGCGCGATGCCGACAACACCGCGCCGAAGCCGGACAACCTCACGGCGCGCACCGTCGCGGGTACGCCGGTGCGGATCCCCGTTCAGACCACCGGAATCGATCCCGAGGGCGACTCCGTGATGCTCACCGGCGTCACCAGCCCGATGCCCACGCTGGGAGAGATCGTCAGCGCGAACGGCGAGTGGATCGAATACCTTCCCCACGACGGCTCCGTCGGCACCGATCGCTTCCGCTACCAGGTGATGGACCGCCACGGCGCGATCGGCACCGCCGAGGTGCTGGTCGGGGTGGCCGCACCGAACGATCGCAACCAGGCACCCTATGCGGTCGACGACACCGTGGAGGTCCGGCCGGATCGCGAAGTCCAGATCCCGGTGCTCGCCAACGACACCGACCCTGAAGGCGACCTGTTGGCCGTAGTGCGCGGTGACGTCGAGGCGATGACCGAGATCCAGCAGCACGCTCCGCCTGAGGATGCCGACGACGGCTACCTCACCGTCACCACCCCTTCCGAGCCCGGCACCCACACCGTGCTCTACTCCGCGACGGATGGACAGCTGAAGAGTTCGGCGACCGCGACCATCAAGGTGGCGAGCAATGCGCCGCAGCTTTCGCCGGTGGCGCGGGATGACTTCGTCCCGGTCGAGGACGTCATGGACCCCGAGATGGACTTCGTGGACGTCGAGGTGCTCGCCAACGACTCCGATCCCGATGGCAGCACCAAGGACCTCACCGTCGAGCTCGACGAACCGACCGGCGGTGTCGAGCTGCTCGATGAGGAGGGCACCGTCCGGATCCTCCCGCAGGAAGAGCAGCAGCGCATCCGGTACACCATCACCGATGTCGACGAGCTCGCCTCTGCCGGATACATCTGGGTGCCCGGCACCGCGAAGCAGGCTCCCGTCTGGGTGGGGCAGCCCCTCCAGGTGCAGGTCGGCTCCGAGGTGAGCGTCGATCTCGCGGATCCGAGCAACGTCCGGGTGCGCCCCGGCGCCGAGCCAGCACGCATCACCGATCTGAGCCTGGTCTCCGCACAGCACAGCGACGGTGGAGAGCTCGTCTCGGGCGAATCCACTCTCGTGTACCGGCCGGCCGCGGACTTCTCGGGCAACGACACCATCACGGTCGAGGTCACCGACGGTGCGGTGGGCGACCCCACGGCTGCCGTCGCGACCCTCGCGATCCCGGTCCAGGTCGCTCCCGAGGAGACCAACCTTCCACCGACCCTGCAGGGCGCGGTGCTCGAGATCGAACAGGGAGGTGCGCAGTCGTCCATCGATCTGGCCGCTGGCGCTGAGGATCCCGAGAACGAGGAGCTGACCTACGCCCTGGGTGATCTCACGCCGACCCCCGAGATCACGGTAGGGCTCGAGGGCTCGACTCTGACCGCCTCCGCGACCACGAAGTCGCCCAAGGGCGAGATCCTGGAAGTGCCGGTCACCGTCACCGACGGGACCAACCCGCCGGTCTCAGCGACCGTGCAGATCACCGTCGGCGGCTCACAGCGACCGCTGATCTCGGCGACCCTCGACGAGGCCACCATCGATGCCGGGCGCTCGGAGTCGATCCCCGTGCTCGAGAACGACTCGAACCCCTTCCCCGGCGGTGAACGGGAGATCGTCAGTGCGGCACTGGTCTCCGGTGACGGCGAGGTCTCGCTCGATGGCGACGACGTCGTGATCACGCCGGATCCGGACTTCCATGGATTCCTCAATGCCAGCTATACGGTCATGGACGACACCGGTGACCCTGATCGACAGGTCAGTGGCGAGATCCGGGTCACCGTGCTGGGCAAGCCTGAGGCCCCCTCCGCGCCTCGCATCGGCGAGGTCGGGGACGGGTTCGTCGAGCTGAACTTCACCGCTGGCGCTGACAACGGCTCGCCGATCACCGGGTACAAGGTCTCCACGGCAAGCGGTCCCGCGGTGACCAAGGACTGCCCGTCCACCTCGTGCACCATCACCGGTCTGGCCAATGACACCGAGTACTCCTTCCAGGTCGTCGCGGTGAACGACGTCGGGGATTCCGACCCCTCGGCCGCCTCGCCCATCGCGCGGCCCGATGTCCGCCCCGAGAAGCCCGCCGCCCCCTCGGTCGAACGCGGCGACGAGCAGCTGACCCTGTCCTGGACCGCACCGGTCAACCGGGGCTCCGCGATCCAGAGATACAAGGTGCAGATCCACAACACCTCGACGAACGAGATCGCGCCTCGGGACATCGAGGCGGGGAGCACCCAGAGCGTCTTCACCGACCTGGACAACGGGGTGAAGTATCGCTTCCGCATCCAAGCCTTCAACCTGGCCGAAGAGCCTTCGGACTGGTCCGGCTGGTCGAAGCCCGAACACCCTGCTGGCAAGCCCGCCACCCCGAGCGGTACCCCGGTGGCTGAGCGCGTGAGCGATGCGCGGCAGCAGGGCGGCGGGGGCGGGATCACCGTCACCTGGCCGAAGATGACCAAGAAGGAGTCCAACGGCGAGCCGATCACGCAGTACATCGTCACCGCCTCCTCAGGGGAGAGCCAGACGGTGGACCACACCAAGACCTCCGCAACTTTCCTCCAGCTGGATGCGGACACTGCACATTCCTTCACCTACACCGGTGTGAACTCGGTGGGCAAGGGAGTGGGTGCGTCGAAGCCCTCGAACTCCGTCACCCCATGGTCGAAGCCCGCCGCCCCGACCGGGGTCAGAGCGACGATGCCCAGTGAGGGCACCGGCGCCGGACCCAACGGCCGGGCGACGGTTCACTGGCAGGCGGCGGACGGCAACGGCACCACCGTCACCAAATACGTGGTGCGCTGGAACGGTGGCTCGAAGACGGTCAACGCACCGGCCACCAGTGCGGACATCTCCGGACTCGGGACCAGCGGAACCACGTACAGGTTCAGCGTCGAGGCGCGCAACGGCTTCGAGGCCAACGGCGGTGTCAGCGATCCTTCCGGGGAGTCAAACGCGGTGCGGCCGTACACGACACCGGACAAACCGAGCGCAGCCACTATCTCGACCGCCAAGTGCACCGGCGCGAACAACTGCCCCGTGACGTACAAGGCCTCCGCCGGCGGCGATGACGGCGGGGCCGGGAACAAGACGCTCCAGGTCCGTATCGACGGTGGTGGCTGGCAGGACTCGGGCACCTCCTACTCCAAGACGATCCAGGCCAAGTCCGCCTCCTCGCATTCGATCGAGGCACGTGTGGTGACGAAGCCGAAGAACGCCGACGGCTCCACGGCCACCATGACCTCCGGCACCGTGAAGGACTCGAAGAAGGCCCAGACCTACACCCCGCCCCCCGCGCCGAAGATCAGCGGTGAGAACGGGTACGGCGATGCGACCGGGGAGGATGGGTGCAACAACGGATGGTGCTACTACCTCGACTTCACAGTGTCGGGTCTCGCCCCGAACACGACCTACGAGTACTGCATCAAGGCCGATGGCGTCATCGGTGGGAACTGCTGGTACCCAACCACGGACGGCGCCACCCCGACGATCGGGACCTTCACGACGAACTCTTCCGGTGCATGGGACCTCCGCGACAGCGGGCATAAGCCGTACTGGGGTCACCCGTACACCGACCTCTGGGTCTGGGTCAGGATCGACGGTCAGACCGCCGACTCCAATAAGGTCCAGATCCGCTCGAGCTGAGATCCCCGCCTCACGACATCCGCCCTCTTCCCGAAAGCAGAATTTCTCCTCATGAGCATGACCCCCGAACAGGCCCGCTGGTTCGCCGAGACGTTCGACAAACTCGTCCAGAGCATCGGCCAGGCCGTCCTCGGCAAGAACGAAGTGGTCCGACTGGTGCTCACCGCGATGATGGCCCCTGGGCATGTGCTGCTCGAGGACGCGCCGGGCACCGGGAAGACCTCGCTGGCCCGCTCGATCGCCGCGACCGTGCAGGGCACCAGCACCCGCATCCAGTTCACCCCTGACCTGCTGCCCTCCGACGTCACCGGTGTGACGATCTACGACCAGAACACCAAGGCCTTCGAGTTCCACAAAGGACCGGTGTTCGCGAACATCGTCCTCGCCGACGAGATCAACCGCGCCTCGCCGAAGACCCAGTCGGCGATGCTCGAGGTGATGGAGGAGGCCCGGGTCACAGTCGACGGTGTCACCCACGAGGTCGGCAACCCGTTCATGGTGATCGCCACCCAGAACCCCATCGAGCAGGCCGGCACCTACCGCCTCCCCGAGGCGCAGCTGGACCGGTTCCTGATGAAGACCTCCATCGGCTACCCCGACCACGCCTCCAGCGTGCAGATCCTGCAGGGCTCCGCGCTGCGCGACCGCAGCAGCCAGCTCAGCCCGCGCATCTCCCTCCAGGCCGTCAACGACATGACCCAGCTGGCCTCCACCGTGCATGTGGACCCGGCGGTCCTCGAGTACGTCTCCCGACTGATGGAGGAGACCCGCCTCGCGCCGGAGGTGCGCGTCGGCGTCTCCATCCGTGGCGCCCTGGCGCTGATGCGCGCGGTGAAGGTGTGGGCTGCGGTCAATGGCCGCCACTATGTGATCCCGGATGACGTCAAGCACCTGGTCGAGCACGTCTGGCTGCACCGCTTCGTGCTCGACCCCGAGGCAGAGTTCTCGGGCACCACCGCCAAGAGCGTCATGACCAAGATCCTCAGCGAGGTGGCGCCGCCGCAGGCGCGACAGCAGTCGGCATGAGTACCGATCGTCGACGAACTGCGAGGGACGAGCGGGAGGAGATGAGCGCATGAGTGCTGTTCGTCGACGAACTGCGAGGGACGAGCGGGAGGAGATGAACACATGAGTTCAGAGACCTCACTTCCCACCGACGCCGCAGACGCAAAAGCCGCCAAGGCCCAGGCGAAGAAGCGGCGCAGCGCCGTTAAGTCGGAGGCCAGGGCGAAGGCCCGCTCCACCCGGAAGCAGACGCGCGCCGCGAAGCGTACGCAGAATGCTCCCGGGTCGGTGTCCGAAGCTCCTGGGTCGGTGTCCGGCGGGCCGGGTGCCGCACAGCCGGGCCGATCAGCCGGGCAGCCAGGCTCAGAGGCCGAGCAGAGCACCGGGCTGGCCGGTCTCCGCGACCGCGCGGTGGAACTCTGGATTCGACGGATCCACCCCGTGCTCGATGTCATCTCCCCGATCGGGTGGGCCGTGTTCGGTGCCGCCGCGGCCTGCTGGTTCATCGGCCTGACCCTCCACATCACCGAGCTGAACGTGATCGCGTTCGCGCTCACCGTGCCGCTGGTGATCGCGGCGCTGTTCGTGCTGGGCCGTGCCTCGTACAAGGTCACCCTCGATCTGCAGACCCACCGCGTGGTGGTCGGTACCCGCGCCGTCGGCAGGGTGGAGGTCGCCAACCCGACCCAGCGGGTGATCCTGCCCTCGCGCATCGAGCTGGCGGTCGGCTCCGCCACCGCGCAGTTCATGGTGCCGAAACTCGACGCAGGTGCCGAGCACGAGGAGCTGTTCGCCGTGCCCACCAAGCGTCGCGCCGTCCTGGTCGTCGGCCCGGTGCGCTCGGTGCGCGATGACCCGCTCTCGCTGATGCGCCGCCAGGTCACCTGGGCGAAGGAGCAGGAGCTGTTCGTCCACCCGCGCACCGTGCGCCTCGACGAGGCGGCCAGCGGGTTCCTGCGCGACCTCGAGGGCACCCCCTCCTCGGACCTCTCCAGCTCCGACATCGCCTTCCATGCGCTGCGCGACTACGCTCCGGGCGATGACCGGCGGCACGTCCACTGGCGCACCACTGCCCGCACCGGGAAGCTCATGGTCCGTCAGTTCGAGGAAACCCGGCGCTCGCATGTGGTGGTCGCGCTGGACAATCTCGCCGAGCACTACGCGAGCGACGACGAGTTCGAACTGGCAGTCTCCGTAGCGGCCTCGATCTCGGGCCAGACCTTCCGGGAGGAGAAGGAGCTGACTCCCTTCACCTTCGACGAGCGTCAGAACACGGGGACCCTCCGGCAGATGATGGACGACTACACCGTCATCGAGCAGTTCAAGGAGCGGGCCTCGTTCCATGAGCTTGGCCAGAAGGCCGCCGATCTCGCCCCTAACGCCTCCGCGGTGATGATGGTCGTCGGCTCCCACACCACGGCGCGCGAGCTGAACTCCGCCGCCAACCAGCTTCCGATCGGAGTGATGGCAGTGGCGATCCGCTGCGTGGATGATGCCGACGTGAAACGCTCGGCGATCGGCAGCCTGGACGTGGTCACGCTGGGATCGCTGGACACCCTCGCGCGAGCCTTGCGGGCGGTGGGTCGATGAGCACGACCACCACCGCGCCCAGGCGGGCGCCGAGCTACTTCTCGAGCATCCCGCACCGCCGTCGGGCACTGGACCTCGCAGCCCTGGGCGCGCTGTTCATCCTCGCGATCCTCGGCTTCCACCACGTCTACGGCGGCATCCAGTACCTGCTCACCGGGATCATGGCGCTGGTGTTCGGCACCCTGATCGCGCTGATCGGAGCGCGGTGGCGCTGGGGACCGCTGCGGATCACCCCTCTCGTGCTGGTGACGTACTTCCTGTTCGGGCCGATGTTCGCCGCCCCGACCCGTGCGCTCTGGGGTGTCCTGCCCAGCCCCGGTGCTCTGTGGGAGCTGATCAAGGCTCCGGTGACCAGCTGGAAGTCGGTGCTGACGGTGGCACCTCCGGTGGGCGTCGCCCAGGGAGTGCTGGGTGTGGTGTGGATCAGCACTCTGCTGCTGTCGCTGCTGGCCATGTCGATCGTGATGAGGTCTCGGCTGTACGTGCTGGCCTGGCTGTTCCCCTTACTGCTGGTGGGCGTGACGATCATCTTCGGCACCGACCAGTCATTCGCGGCGGTCCTCCGAGGGGTGCTCTACGCGACCATCTCCATCGCCTGGCTGACCTGGCGGTTCGAGGCCGCGAGGCTTTCCAACGCCCAGTCCACGATCATCTCGGACACGGTGAGGCCGGGCTCGTGGAAGAACCCGGTGCTGCGGCGCCGTGTGATCGGCGGCGCACTGATCATGGCGCTCGCCGGCGGTGGCGCGGTCGCCGCGCACTCCCTGCTGGATCCGCCTCCGGGCACCATCCGCTATGCGGCGCGAGACAAGATCAGCCCGCCCTTCGACCCGCAGCAGTATGTCTCTCCGCTCACGGAGTTCCGCGGCTACCTCAAGCATCAGCGCAAGGAGGAGCTGTTCACGATCTCCGGTGTCAGCAGCGGTGAGCAGATCCGGCTGGCCACCATGGACTACTACGACCTGCAGGTCTACAACGTCGCCAGCAGCGAGGCCAAGGATGGCCCCTCCGGGGCGTTCTTGCGCACCGCGCCGGGGGTCGACCTCCGCGCCGGCACCGGGCAGGAGCGGGTGTCGTCGGTGACCATCGGCGCCTATTCCGGCGTGTGGCTGCCCACCGCCGGCGCGCAGACCAACCGCATCGACCTCGCAGAGATGACCTCCGAGCGGTCGAGCGTGACCTCCGAGAACCTCTTCCTCAACCAGCAGTCCCAGACGGCGGTGAACGCACGTGGGGTGAGGCCCGGTGACACCTATGAGCTCTCCTACGAGCCCTATGCGGAGCCCACGGCCGAGCAGCAGCGCACCGCCAAGTTCGCACAGATCGAACTGCCCGAGAACGCGCCGATGGATGTGCTGCGGCCGCTGGCCGAGGAAGCGGCGGGGTCGTCGGACTCCGACTTCGAACGGTTCCAGAACCTGACCAGGACGGTGAAGAAGGACGCCTTCTACTCGCATGGTCTCGATGAGGATGCGGCGTCCCTCTCCGGCCATGGCGCGAGCCGCCTGCTGGCGATGCTCGAGGAGGTCGGCTTCGATGAGAACACCCCGGATGCGCAGCCGGAGGGTCGCATCGGCGACGAGGAGCAGTTCGCGGCGCTGACCGCGGTGATGGCCCGCTCGATCGATATCCCCGCCCGCGTGGTGATGGGATTCGAGGTCCCTCCCGGCCAGGAGGGAACCGTCGCGATCACCGGCGACAACGTCACAGCCTGGGTCGAGGTCGCCTTCGAAGACATCGGATGGGTGCGCTTCGATCCCGCCCCGGACGAGGAGGACGACCCCACCGAACCTGAGCCCAAGGAGGTGGAGGAGCCTCTGCCCCAGGTGGCGCAGCCGCCGCCGCCTCCGGCTGAGCCGCCCAGCCCGCCGCCGGGCGCGATGAGCGACGACAGCGAGAAGGATGAAGAGCCGCCGGAGCCGACCACCTCGTGGGTCGTCTACCTCGGCCTGGGTCTGATCCCCGTGGCGCTGCTGCTGATCGCTGTGCTCGCCGTGATCATCGCCAAGACGGTGCGGCGAGGACGCCGCCGCACCCGGGGCCCGTTGCCGACGCGCATCGATGGGGGCTGGCAGGAGATCCTCGACCTGTTGACCGACCTCGGCCAGAAGCCGGACCCCCTGATGACCCGTGCCGAGACCGCGGCGCGGCTCCAGGCAGACATCCCGGCGATGGGAGCGCTGACTCTCGCCGGCCGTGCAGACCGCGCAGTCTTCGGACCTGACGATCTCCCCGAAGCTGCGGCCGAGGAGTACTGGAGTGATGTCATGACGGCGCGGCGTAGCATGTCCGCTGCGGTGCCGTGGCACAAGAGGCTGCGGGCAGCGCTCTCACTGCGCTCCTTCCGCCGGCGGTCCGCGGACCGCCGCACCGAGAACAAGCGCCTCCGAGTGAATGCTCGGGCCCGGGACAAAGCGCTGCGCCGCTCCGAAGCGATGCGCCGACGCCGGTCTTCGCTCCGCGAAGGCACCAGGAGGACGAGATCGTCGAAGAAGGGCAGAGCGTGATGAACCAGACGCGATACTGCAGCACCTGCGGGACTCTGCTGTCCGAGGGCGCGGTGATCTGCGGAGAGTGCGGTGCGCGCTATCAGGCCTCGCCCTATGAGCGCCGGGCGACCGATACTCCCGGGGCCTGGGCGCAGGCGCCACGGTCACGGGCGCGGGACCTCGGTGCGGACGCCGCCCAGGCTCCGGAGGAGGAGGGGATCGAGCTGGTCTCCAGGGAGTCTCTCCTGCCGAAGAACCCGGGTGCGACGGCACTGCGCACTCAGGAACAGTACGATCAGATGATGGTGACCCAGCCCGCGATGAATCAGACCGGACCGGGCCCCGCGCCCGGCATGCTGAACGGACCGGGGTCTCCGGCTCCGGCGCCGAGTGCACCCGGGGGAGAGCCGATGGAGCCGCCGCTGGACGGATGTGTCCCCGGCTCGCTGCTGCGACGATTCCTGGCCGCGCTGGTGGACTCGGTGATCGGCACCCTGGTGGCGGTGCCGCTCACCCTCGGCATGATCCTCATCCTGACCTCCGACACCATCGGCCTGCTCCCGCAGATCCTGGTCGGGGTGGGCGTGGCGCTTCCCGTCGCGTACACGGTGCTGATGATCTGGCTGGCCGGGTCGAAGGGATTCACCCTCGGCAAGCTGATCCTCGGACTGAGGATCACGAAGGACGGCGCAGGCGGGCCGATCGGCTTCGTGCGTGCACTGGGCCGCTGGGCGCTGTACGGGATCATCCCGCTGATCATGGCGCTGTCGATCTTCATCGACCCGAAGAAGCATCTGCGCGGCTTCCACGATCGGGTGATCGGCTCCGTCGTCGTGGACATCAAGGCAGGTCGCAACCCGCTGCAGCCTCGTCCCGACGATTTCGAGCGCGAGAGCGCGGCTCACTACCTCGGCGCCCCCTCGGTCGCGGTCTCCACGCACCCGAACCTGCTCTCCGAGCCGGGGACGGCGTGGAGCGGTCCCTCTGACTCGGCACCGGCTCAGCCCGTCACCGGCGGCTGGGACGGGAGCCAGCAGATGGCACCGAGCCCGTATGCGCCGCCCGCGTCGAGCAGCTCCGCACCGGAGGCACCGATGTCGACGGGTTGGGCCGCTCCGCCGCCCACGCGGGAACCTGTCGCGCAGCAGCCGGGCGGCGAAGGTGGCTGGGCACCGCCTCCGGTCGACCCTGTGCCGCAGCAGAGCTGGGACCAGAACGCTTCTGCACCGCGGCAGCAGAGCGCGGAGCAGGTCGCCCCGGCGCCGCAGCAGGCACCGTGGGACCAGCCGGCGCCGCAGCAGGCGCCGCGGGACCAGCCTGCCGTGCAGCAGGACTGGAGCCGGCAGGACGGGACTTCACAGCCCCAGCAGCAGCCACAGCACTGGGGCCAGCCCGCCCCGCAGCAGTCGGCGGCGCCGGCCCCGTACCAGGACCCGAATGCCGCCGGAACTGCAGGATGGGCTCCGCCCGCCCCTCAGGGCCAGCCCTCCGCACCTGGGGCGAACTCCGCCCTGGACTCCGGAGCGCAGCCCTCCTACGGTGCTCCGACGCCTTACGCGGCACAGGAGCAGGAGAACTCCGCGCCGCAGGCTGGCGCCGCAGGCTGGGGACCCGCCAGCACGAATCAGGAACCTGTCGGGACGCCCGGCGAACTCACCGGAGACGCGTGGGACGCAGGGATCGACGAGCAGACCCGCCTGTCCGAACCGGACGACTCGCTCGGCGATCTCGAACAGACCCGTCTCTCCGCAGTGAAGCTGCCGGCGGTGAAGAAGCTGCGGCTGACGGCCGACGACGGCACCGACCGCCTTGTCGAGAAGGCCGTGGTGATCGGACGCAACCCCTCCGCTTCGGGGGAGGAGGTGCTGTTCGTGCTGAAGGACGACACGCGCTCCGTCTCCAAGACGCATCTGCGGATCGACGGGACCGGGGAGGAGATCACGGTCACCGATCTGGGCTCGACCAACGGCTCCACCATCCTGCGTGAGGACGGCTCCCGGGAGAACCTGGTCCCGAACGCGCCCACGGTCCTTCCCACCGGTGCACAGCTGACCCTCGGGGACCGGACCCTGTCCGTGGAGAGGGAGCAGTGATCGACCGCTCCCTCTCGGACCCGGATCTCACAGGAACGATCCGGGTCATCTCCGCCGCCGCCACCCACGTCGGCCATGTGCGGGCCACCAATGAGGACAGCATCCTCAACGTGTCACCGATCTACCTGGTCGCTGACGGCATGGGCGGGCACAATGCCGGTGAGGTCGCCAGCGCGATCGCGGTCGAGGAGTTCGAGAAGCTCACGATTCAGGAGAACGTCACCGTCGAGCAGCTGGGGGAAGCGCTGCGCTCCGCAGCCACGCGGATCGGCGAGCTCGGCGGCGAGTCCACCCTGGGCGCCGGGACCACAGTCGCAGGGGTCGCGACGATGGTGCTGGACGGAGTCGGCTACTGGGTCGTGCTCAATCTCGGGGACTCCCGCGTGTACCGCCTCTCAGGAGACGTCTTCGAGCAGGTCAGCGTGGACCATTCGGTGGTCCAGGAGCTGATGGACCGGGGCGAGCTCACCCCTGCCCAGGCGAAGGTCCACCCCTACCGTCACATGGTCACCCGGGCCCTCGGCGCCGGGCCCGAGTCCGATCCGGACTACTGGCTGATCCCCGCAGAGGTGGGGGATCGGATGCTGATCTGCTCCGATGGGCTGACCGGCGAGATCGACGACGCCGCCATCGAGCAGCTGCTGCGCCGTCCGACGGACGTGCGCACCCTCAGCCATGAGCTGGTGGGCCGTGCGCTCGATGCCGGTGGTCACGACAACGTCAGCGTGGTCCTGGTCGAAGCCGTCGAGGTGGTGGGCCAGCCCCTGATCACCGAGAGCACAGCCGGCAGCTCGAGCTCCGCAGATCGGGAGGACGAGTTCGAGATCGATGAGGACACGCTCCCGCGAGCGCTCCGCGATGGTGGCGGAGAGGTCTGATGAACGAGGAGAAGGGTGTAGGAGCCGAGGACCTGCTCGGGAGAGGGACCTGGGTGCGGCAGGGCCCGGCCACGCTGGTGATCCGGAACAACGCCTGGGTGGTGCTGGTCCCCGGGCTGCGCAAGCAGGTCACGGAAGCGGCATGGGAGCTGCTCGACGGCTCTCCCGACCCGGAAGGGTTCCTCGATGCTCTGGTGGAGACCGGGGGGATCGAGAGCGCGGAGAAGCTCTCCGCGCTGCTGTTCGGCTTCCATGACGGCACCACCGGCACGTTCGGAGTGAAGGGCACGACGCCGATCGCCGTCTACACCCCCGAAGGATCCCAACAGATCGCGGGCTCGGACGAGGAGCCCTTCGTCCTGAGGACCGTCGAGGGCGTGCGTCGCACCGCGTTCGGAGATCTCCCTGCCGAGCAATCCCTCGGGGCACCTCGGCTGAGTTCGGGGGTGATCCCGGTGCGGGGATTCGTGCACGTGACGGAAGACCCTGCAGAGCTGGGAGATGCCGAGCGGGCCGAACTCGCCGAGCAGGTGGAGAAGGACGGCCGGTCGATCGAGAGCCCGGAGGCGAAGAAGCGCCGCGCCGCACGCCCGACTCCTGCCCCGAAGCCTGCCGGGAGCAGCGCTGCCGCCCCTCTGGTGAGGCCCGCGACAGCCACCCGCAAGCCGGGGGAGATGCCGCCCACCATCTCCCGAGGGGGAACACGCGGAGGCTCGACCCGGCCCGCCGCCTCCGAGACCGCGTCCGCCGGACCGAATATGTTCGCGGGCCTCTTCGGGAACAGCTCTGCGACCCCGAAGCCGGCGGCTCAGGCTGAAGCACCAGCACCAGCACCAGCACCAGCACCAGCACCAGCACCAGCACCAGCACCAGCACCAGCACCTACACCAGCACCAGCACCCGCACCGGCGGCGGTGCCTGCTGCGGAACCGGCAGCACCCGTACCCGCTGGGCAGCAGACTTCGGCTCCCTCTCCTGCCGTCGACGGCGCGCCGTCCTCGGAGCCCGCCCCGGCTGCGGCAGAACCCAAGCCTGCAACGCCTGTGAAGCGGCGATTGGTCAGCACCTCTCTGTTCGACCGCGGCCGTCGATCCTCCACCGCGGCACCTTCCGCTCAGGCGACCACGGCACCCGCACCGAATGGTGAGAGCACACCCGCTGGTGGGACCCCCTCTTCCTTGCAGCCCGCGGCAGCCGCGGCGGAAACGCCCGGGCCGGCAGGCGCGAGCTCCGCTGCCTCGACGCCCCCGGTCGAGCAGTCGGTGAGCACGGCAGCGCCGGCCGCGCCTGCCACCGCGACACGTCACTCGCCCGCGACCGCAGCACCCGTCACGTCGGCCTCCGTACCGACCCCTGACCCTCCGCCCGAGGATGAGTTCGAGTCACCTCCGACTCAGATCGCGCCGATCGATGACGACGACCTGGGCGACCAGGGCGATCAGGGCGACGAGAATGCTCCGACGCCTCCGCCGAGGCGGGCATCACGGCACGCTGCCGCTCCAGGGCCCGTCGCGAGCGAGCTCGAGAACACCGGGGCCTACGACGATCTCTTCGGCAAGACCGTGTTCCGGCGCATCGAGGACGCCGCCGTCCGGCGCAGCGAGGACGAGGACGACGCAGAGGATTCAGAAGAGCAGCCGGCCGCGGAGCGGACAGCCGCATCGGCATCGGCAACGGGATCAGTGCCGGCCGCTCCACCTGCCGAGACCACGTCAGCTGCCCCGGTCTCCCCGGCCTCGGCGCCTGAGCCGCTGCCGGCGGAACCCGCCACCGGCGGAGAGTTCATCGACTGGGTGCCGGGGGTCGGGCGCACGGCTCCGGAGATCGCACAGACCGCAGCGCGGCGCGCCTCAGAGGTTCCACCTCCGCAGCCGGCCTATCCGCAGGTCCAGATGGCGGAACGGCCATCCCCTCCGAACTCCGCTCCCCGCTCGGCAGCCGTCGGGCCGCCCATGGCGCCGGGCATGCCGTACGGACGCCCGATGAGCACCGGGGACGCCGGCCAGCACGTCGGATACCCGACGCCTGCCGGGCAGCCGCAGCCCTATGCGAACGGCCCTGCGAACCCGGGAGCTGCGGGACACCAGGTCGGGTTCCTCGGACCTGTGATGAGCGGCTCTGCGAACCCCGGCCATCCCGCACCGCCTGCACAGCAACACCGCGGCGCCTCCCCGGCACCGCAGCGACCCGCGCCGCCCCAGGGTGCCCATCCCGGTGCCGCCGGGTCTGCCGGAGGTGCCGTGCCGAACCGCTATCCACCGCAGGCCTCCTCTGCGAGCAGCGGGTATCCGCAGGCCGGGAGCTCGGCTCAGGCGCCGGGCGCTCCCTACCCTGGCGGGCCGATGCCGGGTCGGCATGCCAGCGCGCCCCACCCTGTAGCGCCCGCCGGCACTCCGGTGACTCCCACACCGCGTCCAGGGCCGGCTCCGCAGCCCGGATCCGGAACAGCGGCCCCTGCGGGCGTGCCGGGGCACGTCGTGGGCGGCGGTGTGACCCTGACCGGGATGGTGTGTCCGAACGGCCACGCGAACTCCCCGGAGCGCGCTGCGTGCCGGGCCTGCGGTGCACCGCTGCAGGGGCAGCCTCGCACCGTCGTGCGCCCGCCGTTGGGAGCCGTCGCCGTCTCCGGCGGCGGTCGTTTCGTGCTCGACCGCACGGCGATCATCGGTCGGCGTCCTCGCGCTTCTCGCGTCAGCGGTCATGAAGTGCCGCAGCTGATCACCGTGCCCAGCCCGCAGCAGGACATCTCCCGGTCGCACCTCGAGCTGCGGCTCGAGGGCTGGCATGTGGTGGCGCTCGATCTGGGCACCACCAACGGCACCACGCTGTATCGAGAGGGTTACGAGCCGGTCCGGCTGCGTTCACGGGAGGGTGTGGTCCTCCATGATGGAGACCATCTGGATCTGGGGGATGACGTGCATCTGAAGTTCGGGGAACGGCTATGAGCTCCAGGCCCCCCTCTGCGCCGCCCCGGCTGCCCGGTTACGAGTACGAGCAGCTGCTGGGCTCCGGCGGCTTCGCCGATGTCTTCCTGTACCGCCAGTTCCGCCCCCAGCGGCGGGTGGCGATCAAGGTGCTCCTCTCGAACGTGCTCGACGAATCGGTACGGCGGCAGTTCGACGGCGAGGCCAATGTGATGGCCCAGATGTCGACGCATCCGTCGATCGTCACGATCCACCAGGCGGAGGTCTCCGAGGACCACCGCCCGTACATCGTCATGGAGTACTGCCCGCGGTCCAACTACGGCGTGCGTTTCCGCAAGGAGCGGATCACCGTCGCCGAGGCACTGCGGGTGGGCGTTCAGATTGCGGGGGCAGTGGAGACGGCGCATCGCGCCGGAATCCTCCACCGCGACATCAAGCCCGCGAACATCCTGGTCACCGACTACAACCGCCCGGCGCTGACGGACTTCGGGATCTCGATCGCCGCAGGCCAGGGCGATGACGTCGAAGACTCCCAGGGAATGTCGATCCCGTGGTCCCCGCCGGAGTTCTTCGCCGACCCGCCCCGCGCCGACGTGCGCTCGGACGTGTTCTCCCTGGCTGCGACCGTGTACTCGCTGCTGGCCGGGCAGACTCCCTTCGAGCACCGCGGGCGGCGCAACACCGCCTCGGATCTCATCCATCGCATCTCGAGCGAGCCGCTGCAGCCACTGACCCGCCCTGATGTGCCGGCAGAACTGAACCGGGTCCTCTCGATCGCGATGGCCAAGGAGCAGGCGGGCCGGTATGACACGGCTCTCGCCTTCGGCCGTGGGCTGCAGCAGGTGGAGCTCTCCCTCTCCCTGCCGGTCACCCAGATGGACGTGCTCGACGACCGGAGCACCGCGGCCGCGCACAGTGCCGAGGACGACGAGCTCGACATGCACACTCGGATCCGCAAGGTTGCCACCGTGGACCCGGAGTCGGTCAGCACCACCGGCCCTGGGAGCCGGCGCAGGCTCGATCCCTACGCCGGCATCGCCCCCGCGATCGGCGCCCCGGCCGCGCCCGGATTCGGTGCCCCGGCAACCTCTGCGACGGATGATTCCGTCGAGTCGACCCTGCTGCGCCCGATCGGTGCGCGTCCCGCGGGTGCCTCTGCGCACTCGCCGCTGCCCGCGCCCGGCTACGCCGAGCACGAGGAGGAGCCCGCGAAGGCGCCGGCCTGGCCTTTCGTGGTGTTGGCGGCGGTGCTGATCGTGGTGCTCGGCGTGGGTGCCACCCTCGGAGTGCGCTACTTCCTGATCCCCGAGCCGGAACCCATTCCCAGTACGGACATCAACGTCGCGGCTCCGCCGCAGGATCCGCTGGAGCCGCCGACGGACATCAAGTTCACGCCCATCGCAGCGGGGAGCACTGGTGCGCCCGGTCTGGTACAGGTCAGCTGGGAACCGCCGGCCGGGGTCACGAAGGATGAGCACTACGTGGTCCAGTGGAAGGACATGCCGGACAACTACGAGCGCTACCAGCAGCAGCACGAGGTCCACGGCCTGAACTCGGTCGTCCTGGAGATCCCACCACAGCAGCCTGCCCCCTGTGTCCAGGTGCAGACGGTCAATCCCAACGGCAATTCGAGCCCCCCGGGAGAGAGCTGTTATGAGTAGGCGAGACAGGTACGGTGCAACCATGACGAACAGTCGTGATGACAGAGGGGACGGCTGACGATGGCGTCGACGATTTCGGTCGAGTTCTGCGGGGAGTGGTACCGCGTCGAGGACGGTGAGGAGCTCACGATCGGCCGCGAGGCAGATCTTGCGATCGATGAGGACAATCCTTTCCTCCATCGACGCTTCCTCACGATCGTCCAGGTGGAGTCGATGTGGTGGCTGGTGAACATCGGTTCGCGGCTGTCCGCGACGATCACCGACGGCACCGGTTCGATGCAGGCCTGGCTCGCCCCCGGCGCGCGCATCCCGCTGGTCTTCGACATCACCAAGGTGGTGTTCACGGCCGGGCCCACCACCTATGACCTGTCGGTGCATGCGGAGTCCCCGGAGTTCGCACGGATCGCCGGTCCGGAGGATCCGGCAGGGGAGACCACCGTCGGCTCGGTGCAGCTCACCCCGAGCCAGAAGCTCCTGATCCTCGGGCTCGCCGAACCGATGCTGACCCGAGAAGGATCCGGGATGAGCTCGGTGCCCACTTCTGCCCAGGCCGCAGCACGATTGGGATGGCCGCTCACGAAGTTCAACCGCAAGCTCGACAACGTCTGCGACAAGCTCGACCGGCTCGGGGTGCGGGGACTGCGTGGCGGACCGGGCAAGCTGGCCAGCAACCGGCGGGCCCGCCTGGTGGAGCACGCCGTCTTCTCTCGGCTGGTGAGCAGTGAAGACCTCCACCTGCTGGACCAGTCGCAGGATATCGACGAGGACTGAACGACCGCCGACGCCAGCACACACATTCTTGGAACGGGTTGCCCCCAGGGGCGCTGCAGCAGGCGGACGAGGGGTCCGCTGAGGGGGAGGAACACCAGTGCGTATCAAGCTCACGCTGCGCAGGCCCGAGGACCGGCTGACCGATCTCGAGGTCACCGCCGATGCGACCGCGACGGTGGCTGATGTGGCGGGTGCCCTGTACTCCGCGGATCCGCTGCGCAGCGACGCGGTGGCACCGGAAGGCCTGACCCTGCAGGTCCAGGACCCCGGCGCGGGCACAGGCGCGAAGGGGGTGCGCTCGCTGGACCGCGAGATCGACCTCATCCAGGCCGGGCTGCGCTCCGGCAGCGTGGTCTCGATCGCCCGTTCCTCCACCGAGTACGCCACCCGTTCCGAGTCGCGCGGCGCAGCGGTCGCACTGATGCGGGTGCTGTCGGGGCCCGAGACAGGCCGCGAATTCCCACTGCCCACGGGGTCCAGCGTGATCGGCCGGGAGGGGGATCTCGACATCCGCATCGGGGATCCGATGCTCTCCAAGCGGCATGCCCGCATCAACGTCGGAGACTCGATCGAGATCGTCGACCTGCATTCCTCCAACGGAGTGGTGATCGGCGGCGAGCAGGTCCAGCGAGCCGTGATCGGACCCGCGGACACGGTGCTGATCGGCCAGACCACCTTCTCGGTGATCGCCCTGCATCGCCTCGGCGGCACCGCGCCGAGCTCTCCGGTGGTGGAGTTCAACCGCTCACCCCGGGTGGTGCCGCGGTTCCCCTACCGCCCCCTCAAGGCGCCGACCCCGCCGAAGGAGCCCAACCCGCAGTTCTTCCCCATCTTCATGATGTTCGCCCCGATCCTCATGGGCGGCCTCATGTTCTCGATGACCCGCAGCCCGTTCTCGCTCATGTTCGTGTTCATGATGCCGATGATGGCCACCGCGGGATATCTGAACCGCAAGTTCCAGCAGAAGAAGATGCTCGAGCGCCAGATCAAGAACTTCGAGGAAGGATTGGCCTCCCTCAAGCGCCGGGTCACCGCCGCCCAGGACCTCGAACGTGCGGTCCGGCTGGTCGAGGCCCCGTCGGCCGCCGATACCGTGGATGCCGCCTTCCGCCTGGGGCGCCTGCTGTGGACCCACCGGCCCGAGCACAACGCCTTCGGCACCGTGCGGCTGGGACTGGGTGTCGCCGATTCTCGCGTGGGCATCGAGATGCCGGGGGAGAACGACGCGATCCCCAAGTACTACGACATGCTCGATGACATGAACGAGGAGTACAAGCTGATCGCCGGAGTGCCGGTGGTCGCGGAGCTCCGCAACGCCGGGAACCTCGGCGTCGCCGGAGGTGGGGAGGAGGCCGATGGGGTCGCCCGCGGCATCGTCACCCAGCTCTTCTCCCTCCACTCACCGGCGGAGGTCGCGATCGCCGCGATCACCTCGCGCGCGAGCCGCGAGATGTGGCAGTGGCTGAAATGGCTCCCGCACACTTCGAGCCCGCACTCGCCGCTGCCGGGGGACCACTTGGCGGACACCCCCGGGCGGGGCAACTCACTGGTCGCACGGATCGAGGAGCTCATCGAGCAGCGGGCCGGCGACGCCCCGCCCCAGCTGCGCACCCCGATGACCTCCGACGTCAAGCAGGAGACGCCGATCCCGCCCGAGCCGGTCACCCCGAGCCTGGTGGTCATCATCGAGGACGACGCGCCCGTGGATCGGGCTCGCCTGGTGCGCATCGCCGAGCGCGGACCGGATGTCGGCGTGCACGTCATCTGGAGCGCCTCCAACGTCGCCGCACTCCCGGCGGCCTGCCGCACCTACGTGTCCGTCGAGGAGTCAGTCGACGGCGCGAGCGCCGGCCACGTGCGGCTGGGGGAGCGGTTCTACCCGGTCACCGTCGAGACCGTCTCGATCGAGGTGGCCTCGGGTGTGGCCCGCCACCTCTCCCCGGTGGTCGATGCGGGAGTCCCGATCGACGACGACTCCGACCTCCCGCGGGCGATCTCCTACCTCAAGCTCGCCGGCATGCAGACGGCCGAGGACCCGAACTACATCATCGAGCGGTGGAAGGAGAACAACTCCCTCACCCCGCGCGACGGCTCGGAGCCTCAGCGCCGCAAGCACGATGCAAACCTCCGCGGACTGATCGGCCACAACGGCCAGGACGCCTACCACCTGGACCTGCGCACCAACGGCCCGCACGCTCTGGTCGGCGGCACCACCGGCGCTGGCAAGTCGGAGTTCCTCCAGGCCTGGGTGCTGGGCATGGCCACCGCCCACAGCCCCGACCGGGTGACCTTCCTGTTCGTGGACTACAAGGGCGGCGCTGCGTTCGCCGACGCCGTCGAGCTGCCCCACACCGTGGGCCTGGTCACCGACCTCTCCCAGCACCTGGTGCGACGAGCCCTGACCTCGCTGCGCGCCGAGCTGCACTACCGCGAGCACCTGCTGAACCGCAAGAAGGCGAAGGACCTGGTCTCGCTCGAGCGGACCGGCGATCCCGAGGCACCCCCCAGCCTCATCATCATCGTCGACGAGTTCGCGGCACTGGCCAAGGAGATCCCCGAATTCGTGGACGGCGTCGTGGACGTCGCCGCCCGGGGCCGCTCCCTCGGCCTGCACCTGATCCTCGCCACCCAGCGCCCGGCCGGCGTCATCAAGGACAACCTGCGCGCCAACACGAACCTCCGCATCGCCCTGCGCATGGCGGACGAGGCCGACTCCAAGGACATCCTCGGAGACAAGATGTCCGCGCACTTCGACCCCAGCATCCCGGGACGTGGCGCAGCCAAGACCGGGCCCGGCCGCATCGCCACCTTCCAGACCGGGTACGCCGGTGGGTGGACCACGGATGAGCCCGAGCGGGCCCGGATCGACATCGTCGAGAAGGACTTCGGCACCGGCGAGCAATGGGACATCCCCTCCCCACCGACCAAGGAGGTCAAGGACCCCGGTCCCAACGACATCTCCCGCGTGGTGGCCACGGTCAAAGCCGCAGCGGAGAACGCCGGGGTGCCCGCGCCCCGCAAGCCGTGGCTGTCCGAGCTCGCCGACGCCTACGACCTCTCCCGGCTTCCCAGCCGACGCACCGACGAGGAGCTCCTGCTCGGCGTCATGGATGTTCCCGAGGACCAGGCGCAGCCGACCACCTCCTACTACCCCGACCGTGACGGCAATATGGCCATCTACGGCACGGGCGGCTCCGGAAAGTCCACCACCCTGCGCACCTTCGCGATCTCGGCCGCCTCGACCGTGCGCGGCGGGCCGGTGCACGTCTACGGGCTCGACTTCGGTGCCTCCGGTCTGACGATGCTGGAGGAGCTGCCGCACGTGGGCTCGATCATCCCCGGCGATGACGAGGAGAGGGTGATCCGCCTTCTGCGGACCCTGCGGGAGCTGATCGACGAGCGGGCCAAGGAGTTCGCGAGGATCCGTGCCGGCTCCGTGGCGGAGTACCGCGAGCTGGCCGGCAAGCCCGACACCCCGCGCATCCTGCTGCTGGTGGACGGCATGGCGGCCTTCCGCGAAGCGTATGACTACTCGAATCTGTCCAAGTGGTTCACGGCCTTCGTCCAGATCGCCACCGACGGCCGCCAGGTGGGGGTGCACGTCATCGTCACCGGCGACCGCCCCAACGCGATTCCCACCTCGCTCGGATCATCCATCCAGAGACGACTGATCCACCGCATGGCCAGCATCGATGACTACGCCGGATTCGGCGAGCCTAAGGACGTGCTGGACGCCAACTCTCCGCCTGGACGTGCGATCCAGGACGGCCACGAGGTGCAGGTCGCGGTGCATGGCGGAGACTCCAACGTCGCGCTGCAGTCCCGCGAGGTCGCCAAGCTCGCCCAGGCGATGCGGCGGGCCGGGGTGCCCGAGGCGCCGGCGATCGAACGACTTCCCGAACGGGTGGAGTTCTCCTCGCTGCGACCGACCCGCGGCGGTCTCCCGGTGCTGGGCCTGGCCGACGAGACGCTCGCCGAGATCACCTACGAGCCGCGCGGCGCCTTCATGGTCACCGGGCCGATGGGATCCGGGCGCACCACCGCGATGCTGACGATCGCCACCGGGCTGAAGGCGATGGACGAGCCGATGCGCCTGGTGCGCTTCTCCTCGCGTCGCACCCCGCTGACCGGCCTGCCGATCTGGGATGTGGAGGCCTCGGACCCGGACACCGTCAGGGAGCTCGCCGCCCAGCTGCGCGAGACCATCGAATCCGGCAGCGTCGGTGAGGGAAAGCTGGCCCTGTTCATCGACGGGGTCGCGGACTTCACCGGCAGCGGCGTCGAGAATGATCTGGACAAGCTGATCCGTGCCAGCACTCGCGAGGGCCAGTTCGTGGTCGGTGAGAACGAATCCGCGTCGTGGTCGCAGGCCTACGTGCTCGCCCAGCCCTTCAAGGCCGGTCGCCGCGGCCTGCTCCTGCAGCCCAGCGACATGGACGGGGACTCCCTGCTCGGCACCGGATTGGGGAGGATCCGTCGAGCGGACTTCCCCGCCGGCCGTGGCTTCCTCGTCTACAGCGGACGCGCGCTGAAGCTGCAGGTCGCACAGATCACCACTGGCTGAACGGTGCGGGCGGGCAGGACGGTGCGGGTGTGCCCGGGCTGCCGCGCTGCCACGGGAAGATGCGGGCAGTGCTCGGTTGTCCCCATGGGGACTCCTCCCCATGGTCCCGGCTCCCAGATCGCTCTAGAGTGATTTCCGTACGACAGCAGGCCCGTGCACCGGATCAGGGCGCAGGCGCGAGACACCAGGAAGGGGAACCCGAACCGTGAACGCCACGAAGGGTATGAACGTCGAAGAGGTCCGGCGGATGTCGGCCCAGCTCCGCGATGCGGCCGAGGAGATCACGAGGATCGAGCAGGAGCTCACCTCCGGTCTCGAAGAGGTGGACTGGACCGGTCCCGATGCTGATCGCTTCCGCAGCCAGTGGTCGGGAGAGATGGTTCCGGCGCTGCAGCAGATCATGAATTCCGTCAACGATCTCGGCGATACGGCGGATCGCAATGCGGCCGAGCAGGACGCGACCTCCTCGAACTGACAACGCATCACCCGGTACTCGCGACCGATGCCCGAGGCCCGAACCCATGGCGTGTTCGGGCCTCGTTCATGCCTGATATGTTTGGCGCCGTCAGAGGTGGGACGAACGGAGCTAATCCATGGCCAAGAACATCGAATATCCGAGCGCGGATTTTCCGGGTCCGCCGCGCATCACCATAGAGGTGCCGGACGATTGGGAGTCCTTGACCGTTCCCGGAGTCCAGGTCGCTGTGGCACAGCCCCGGGTGGAGGGGCAGTTCCGGGCGAACGTCGTGGTGACTGTGCAGCGCTTCGGACCGGACTTCACCCTCGACGCGGCCAAGGCCGGCCTCGAGCAGCGCAAGGCTGCTCTTCCCGAGCTCGAGGAGCTCGGCACGGGGGAGATCCAGGTGGAGGGGATGACCTGGATCGCCAGCGAGTACGGATACACGCAGCCCGGGCGACCGACCGTCGTCCAGGCGGCGCGCTATGCGGTCGTCGACCGCGGCGGCGTGGCGAAGGACGTCCTGGAGATCGTGGGGAGCTGCGGCGCTGAGAGCGCAGATGACGAGATCGAGACCGTCCGCGCGATCCAGGACTCCGTGACCCTGGACCTCAGCTGACCCCGCGCCCCTCACCTGGTGACGGCCTCGGACCTTCGGGTCCGAGGCCGTTCGCATGTGACGACGGGGACGAAGTTGCACGGCCGGGTCAGTTCCCGGGGGATGTCGCGTGGGGACCTCTGCCTGGGGAGTTGTCCCCATCGCCAAGTGGGGGTGGGGGTTCTAGAGTTGTGTCATCACCTGGGGGACAGGGTCGAGGAAGCGGTCAGTGGCCGTGGAGGTCTTCTCCGGTGGGTGGGACCGAGTTTTTCACTACGACATGGAGGACACCATGAAGAAGGGTATGACCCCGGAGTCTGTCGAGCAGATGGCGCAGCAGATTCAGCAGGCTGGTGAGGATGTTCAGCAGGCGTTCCAGCAGATCGCGTCGCGTGTGTCGGAGTTCGATTGGACCGGTGAGGACCGGGATCGTTACGTCACCGAGTTCACCGATGGTCTCGGTCAGCTTGCGCAGCAGGTGACTCAGCAGTGTGGCGATTTCTCTGAGCGTGGGACGCAGAATGCTGCGGCGCAGCGTGAGGCGTCTTCCTGATCCTCGGATCTTCAGTTTCTTTTCTTCGTGTGTTTTGAAGCTCCGTGGTGGGGCGAAAGGGGTAGGTCATGGCTTTCAAGGGTATGAATCCGGAAGAGGGTCGCGAGGTTGCGCAGGGCGTGAATGATGCTGGTCAGCAGATTCTTGAGCTGATCAGTGGCGCTACCAACCTGGTGAACTCGGTGGAGTGGGTCGGTCCGGACTACGACGCGTATGTCGAGGAGTGGAACAGCTTCGTGAGCGGTCCTGTGGCCAATCTGGTCAATGGGCTGGCGGACAAGGGCACGCAGCTCAATGAGCACGCTGAGCAGCAGGATTCGACCTCGAACCAGGGCTGATTGTCCGGTTCTTCGTGGGGAAGGCCCCGCACCCTTCGTGGGGTGCGGGGCCTTCCTCCATGCCGTGACGGATGCTCATGCGGTGGCCTCGTGCTGGGCTGCTGGGCTGCTGGGCTGCTGGGCTGCTGGGCGCGCGGGCTCGCTGAGCAGCGGTCTTGTGCGCCGGCGGAGAGCGGGCGGAAGGTCCGATGCGCCGACGAGCCCGGGGCCCGTCAGGGGACCTGGAGCGGGAGACCGGCTCTGTCCACAACGTCGAGAAGCGCATGAAGGGCATTTGACCTGCAGTGATGCGGGGGAATGGGGATGTGGAGGGCCATGGGGAGTTGTCCCCATCGCCAAGTGGGGGTGGGGGTTCTAGAGTTGTGTCATCACCTGGGGGACAGGGTCGAGGAAGCGGTCAGTGGCCGTGGAGGTCTTCTCCGGTGGGTGGGACCGAGTTTTTCACTACGACATGGAGGACACCATGAAGAAGGGTATGACCCCGGAGTCTGTCGAGCAGATGGCGCAGCAGATTCAGCAGGCTGGTGAGGATGTTCAGCAGGCGTTCCAGCAGATCGCGTCGCGTGTGTCGGAGTTCGATTGGACCGGTGAGGACCGGGATCGTTACGTCACCGAGTTCACCGATGGTCTCGGTCAGCTTGCGCAGCAGGTGACTCAGCAGTGTGGCGATTTCTCTGAGCGTGGGACGCAGAATGCTGCGGCGCAGCGTGAGGCGTCTTCCTGATCCTCGGATCTTCAGTTTCTTTTCTTCGTGTGTTTTGAAGCTCCGTGGTGGGGCGAAAGGGGTAGGTCATGGCTTTCAAGGGTATGAATCCGGAAGAGGGTCGCGAGGTTGCGCAGGGCGTGAATGATGCTGGTCAGCAGATTCTTGAGCTGATCAGTGGCGCTACCAACCTGGTGAACTCGGTGGAGTGGGTCGGTCCGGACTACGACGCGTATGTCGAGGAGTGGAACAGCTTCGTGAGCGGTCCTGTGGCCAATCTGGTCAATGGGCTGGCGGACAAGGGCACGCAGCTCAATGAGCACGCTGAGCAGCAGGATTCGACCTCGAACCAGGGCTGATTGTCCGGTTCTTCGTGGGGAAGGCCCCGCACCCTTCGTGGGGTGCGGGGCCTTCCTCCATGCTGTGGGCGTCAGGCGTCAGGCGTCAGGCGTCAGGCGTCAGGCGTCAGGCGTCAGGCGTGGGGTACCGGTGCCGGCGCCTTGGCCTCAGCGGTAGTTGACGAACTGGAGCGCGACATCCAGATCCTTGCCCTTCAGCAGGGCGATGACCTCCTGCAGATCATCCCGGCTCTTGGAGGAGACGCGCAGCTCGTCCCCCTCGATCCGCGCCTTGACCGCCTTCGGGCCCTCTTCGCGGATCAGCTTCGAGATCTTCTTGGCGTCCTCGGTGCTGATGCCCTCCTTGAGCGCAGCGGCCAGGCGAGTCTCCTTGCCGGACTGCTTGGGCTCGTCCACCTCGAGCGCCTTCAGTGAGATCCCGCGACGGATGAGCTTGGACTGGAGCACATCCAGCACGGCGAGCACCCGCTCCTCCGCGTTGGCGGTCATGACGATCTCGTCGCCGCTGAGCGTGATCGACGCCCCGGTGCCCCGGAAGTCGTACCGCTGCCCGACCTCCTTCACTGCCTGGTTGACAGCGTTGTCGATCTCCTGGCGATCGAGCTTGCTGACGATGTCGAACGATAAATCTGCCACGGTGGGTCCTTCCTTCAGGCGGCCGCACGGGTGGGCCGCACCCCCATTGTCCACGAGCCGCGCGGAGAGCTGTGATGCTCTTCATGCGTCCCGATGCCCCTCCGAGTTCGCATCGGCGGCGGGACGCCGCTATGCTGATTCAGGTCCGCTTCCGGCGGCCACGCGATCCAGGTCGGGTGGGCAGCGGGAGCAGTCGCGGCAGATTACCCGAGTGGCCAAAGGGAGCTGACTGTAAATCAGCTGGCATTGCCTACGGGGGTTCGAATCCCTCATCTGCCACTGCGGAGGGTCCATGTGATCCGAAGCACCGGGGTCCGCCCCCGAATTGCCTCCGGGCAAGGAGGCGGGTAAGGTTTACCGGGTTGCCCTGATAGCTCAGTCGGCAGAGCGTCTCCATGGTAAGGAGAAGGTCAAGGGTTCGATTCCCTTTCAGGGCTCTGATGGATGCGGCGGCCCGTTCTCATTCGAGACGGGCCGCTTCATCGGTCACGCCGGGGTAGCTCAGACGGTTAGAGCGCACGACTCATAATCGTGAGGTCGCGGGTTCGATCCCCGCCCTCGGTACCACACCGGTCATCACCGGCGTGCAGAATCCACATCCCCCGAGCACGGGGACCCACGAGGCGCGCTGCGGAGCGCGTCACCCGGACGAAAGAGGCGAACCGTGGCGAGCAAGAGCTCTGACGTGCGTCCCAAGATCACCATGGCCTGTGTTGACTGCAAGGCGCGCAACTACATCACCAAGAAGAACCGTCGCAATACGCCGGACCGGCTGGAGCTCTCGAAGTTCTGCCCGACCTGCGGCAAGCAGACGGCTCACCGCGAGACCCGCTGAGCGAGTCGAACGCACTTCCACGAAGGCCACCCGGATCATCCGGGTGGCCTTCGTCGTTCTCCGGGGCTGTCGACGCCGGACCTGGTCGCGGCGATGGGTTCGGTCACCGTGACAGAAACGGGATCCAGCGTGCCGAGGCACCGCCACCGCACGCCGACGGTGAGATGATCGAGGGGTCCACATTCGTCGGCCCCGCCGACCCGACCTCGGGAGACATCGTGACCACCACCCCCGATCCCGCCTTCGCAGGGCGCACTTACCCGGCCGGACCCGTGCACACGGTCTCCGCTGCGAAGATCATCGAATTCGCCCACGCCACCGGCGCCGGGTCGCCGGTGCACACAGACGCCGAGGCCGCGCGCAGCGCTGGCCACGCCGACGTGGTCGCTCCGCCGACTTTCCTGGTATCCCTCGCACAGGCCACGGAGGCGCAGTACATCGAGGACCCTGCCGCAGGCATCGACTTCCGCCGGGTGGTGCACGGGGAGGAAACCTTCACCCTCCACCGACCCGTTGTGGCCGGGGACCGCCTGGTGCCGACCCTCACCGTCGAAGCGGTCCGAGCCGCCGGTGGACACTCGATGATCACCACCCGCGTGGACCTGACTGATGAGGCCGGCTCCGATGTCGCCAGCGTGCGCAGCATGCTCGTCGTCCGCGGCGCCTGAGCCTGACTCGCGCCCGCCGCGCCCGCCGCACTCTCCGCGCCTTCCCTCGCCACGCCCGCCTCCCCGGAAACCAGGAGCAGACATGACCGCCACCACTCCCACCCCTGTGGACCTCGCCGACCTGGTCATCGGCCAGGAGCTCGCCCGTACCCGGCACGAGATCACCCGCGACACGCTCGTGCGATATGCCGGGGCCTCGGGGGACTTCAACCCCATCCACTACAACGACACCGTCGCCGCCGAGGCCGGGCTCCCGGGCGTGATCGCCCACGGCATGCTCACCATGGGCGTCGCGGTCACCGGGCTGCTCGACGCGATTGCGGATCCCACCGCTGTGCGTGCCTACACGACCCGTTTCACGAATCCGATCCCGGTGCCCGCGACCGGCACCGTGACCCTCGAGGTGAGCGCCGTCGTCGCAGCGATCGATGAGGCCGCACGGACGGCCAGGGTGGACATCACCGCGGAGGTGGATGGCACCAAGGTGCTCGGTCGTGCCCGTGCCACCCTCGCACTCCCGGCCGTCGACTCCTCCGAGACCCGCACCGGGAACGATGCCGCATGAAGCTCTCCGACCTGACCACCCTTCGGATCGGAGGGCAGATCCGCAAGTTGATCGAAGCCCGCACCGCCGATGAGGTGATCGAGGCGGTCGCCGCGGCCGACGCCGCAGGCGAGCCTCTGCTGGTGCTTGGCGGTGGCTCGAACCTGGTCGCCTCCGATGCGCCGTTCGACGGCACGGTCGTGCTCCTGCGGGACCCGGAAGACCCACCGCTGCTGGACGCCACCTGCGAGGTCGGCGCCTTCGGTGAGCCGGACGGCATCCCTGTGGACCCGGCCGAGCTCACACCGCTGGACCCTACCTGCGGCGGCGCCATCGTCGAGTACTTCGCCGGGGTGAACTGGGACCGCGCCGTGCGCTACGCGATCGCTCGCGAGATGGTCGGGGTCGAGGCACTCTCGGGCATCCCCGGCACCGTCGGCGCCACTCCGATCCAGAACGTCGGCGCCTACGGGCAGGAGGTCGCCTCGACCATCTCCCGAGTGCGCACCTGGGACCGGGAGAAGAACGCGGTGCGTACCTTCTTCGCCGCCGACTGCGGATTCGCCTACCGCGACAGCCTCTTCAAGCGCACCCGATACTCGGGCCCGGTGCCGTCGGCCACCGGCCGATACGTCGTGCTCTCGGTGACCTTCCAGCACACCATCGGCTCCCGCTCGGCCCCGATCCGCTACGCCCAGCTCGCCCAGGCGCTCGGCGTCGAGGTCGGGGAGCGGGCCCCGATGAGCGCGGTGCGGGAAGCAGTGCTGCGGATCCGCGGCGACAAAGGAATGGTGCTGGACCCGCTCGACCACGACACCTGGAGCGCCGGGTCGTTCTTCACCAATCCGATCCTCGCGCCGGGGGAGGCGGCACTGCTGCCCGACGGTGCGCCGCGCTACGAGGTCGACGGCGGACGGGTGAAGACCAGCGCCGCCTGGCTCATCAGCCACGCCGGCATCGAACGCGGACATGCGCTCGGCGAACGCGCCGCAGTCTCCACCAAGCATTCCCTCGCCCTGACCAACCGCGGCGGTGCGAGCAGTGATGACCTGGTGGCGCTGGCCCAGGATGTCCAGCAGCGGGTGGAACAGGCTTTCGGCGTGCACCTGGTCCCCGAACCGGTGAGGCTCGGCCTCGAACTCTGAGCCGCCGCGCGGCGATCCGGTCCTGCAACCTAAGATGGCAGGACGGCGTCCACCGCCGATCCGCCCCGACACTGCAGGAGGCCCTGTGAACGTCCTCGACCAGTCCATCTCCGAGCTCGACCCGGACATCGCCCAGGTGCTCGACCGTGAGCTGGCGCGCCAGCAGCGCACGCTCGAGATGATCGCGAGCGAGAACTTCGTTCCCCGTGCAGTGCTGCAGGCACAGGGGTCCGTGCTCACGAACAAGTACGCCGAGGGCTACCCGGGCCGCCGCTACTACGGCGGCTGCGAAGAGGTCGACGTCGCCGAGCAGATCGCGATCGACCGCGCGAAGGAGCTCTTCGGCGCCGAGCACGCCAATGTGCAGCCCCACTCGGGTGCGTCCGCGAACGCCGCGGTGATGCACGCCCTGGCTCGCCCCGGTGACAAGCTCATGGGCCTCTCCCTGGCGCACGGCGGCCATCTCACCCACGGCATGAAGATCAACTTCTCCGGCCGTCTCTACGACATCGTCGCCTATGAGACCGAGCCCGAGACCGGCCAGATCGACATGGCCAAGGTGCGCGAGCTGGCCGTCGCCGAGCAGCCCAAGGTGATCGTGGCAGGCTGGTCCGCCTACACCCGCCAGCTCGACTTCCCCGCCTTCCGTGAGATCGCCGATGAGGTCGGTGCGGTGCTCTGGGTCGATATGGCCCACTTCGCGGGACTGGTCGCCGCGGGACTGCACCCCAGCCCCGTCCCCTACGCGGACGTGGTCTCCACCACCATCCACAAGACCATCGGCGGGCCCCGCTCCGGCATGATCCTCTGCAAGGAGAAGTGGGCCAAGAAGATCGACTCGGCAGTGTTCCCCGGCCAGCAGGGCGGTCCGCTGATGCACGTCATCGCAGCGAAGGCGATCGCGCTCAAGATCGCCGGGACCGAGGACTTTAAGGACCGTCAGGCCCGCACCCTCGAGGGCGCGAAGATCCTCGCAGATCGTCTTCAGGCCGAGGACGCCAAGGCGGCCGGCGTGAAGCTGATCTCCGGTGGCACCGACGTGCACCTGGTGCTGGTGGACCTCGTCGACAGCGAGCTCGACGGCCAGCAGGCCGAGGACCGCCTGCACGAGGCCGGGATCACCGTGAACCGCAACGCCGTCCCCAACGACCCGCGCCCGCCGCGCGTCACCTCGGGCCTGCGCATCGGCACCCCGGCGCTCGCCACCCGCGGCTTCGGCGCCGAGGAGTTCACCGAGGTCGCCGATGTCATCGCCCTGGCCCTGACCGGTGGCGCGGACCTCGAATCGCTGCGCGCACGCACCGCGGCACTCGCCGAGGCGAAGCCGCTGTACGCCGATCTCCAGCAGTACTGAGCAGCCTCGTGGGGCCCGGCACACCGCGCCGGGCCCCACACGTGTCCCTGCATCCAGGGACCCCGCTGCAGCATCTGCACCACCCACCACCCCTGAGAACCCTAGGAGCGCCATGACAGCTCAGATCCTCGACGGCAAGGCCACCGCGAAAGCGATCAAGGAGGAGCTTGCCGAGCGCGTTGCGCGACTCGTCGAGGGCGGGCATCAGCGCCCGGGCCTCGCGACCGTGCTGGTGGGCGAAGATCCGGGCAGCGCCGCCTATGTGCGCGGGAAGCACCGCGACAGCGAGCAGATCGGACTGAACTCGATCCAGAAGCACCTCCCGGCGGATGCCACCCAGGAGGACGTCGAGGCAGTGGTCGATGAGCTGAACGCCGACCCCGCCTGCACCGGATATATCGTGCAGCTCCCGCTGCCGAAGCAGATCGACACCGATGCGATCCTCGAACGGATCGACCCGGCCAAGGACGCCGACGGGCTGCACCCGACGAACCTCGGCCGCCTGATCCTCAACGCCTACACCGAGATCGACACCCCGTTGCCCTGCACCCCGCGCGCCGTGATCGAGCTGGTGCGGCGCCACGGCCAGGACTTCCGCGGCAAGGACGTGGTGGTCGTCGGCCGCGGCATCACCGTCGGCCGCTCCATCGGCGCGCTGCTGACCCGCCGCGAGCACAACGCGACCGTCACACTGTGCCACACCGGGACCACGGATCTTCCGTCCCACCTCCGCCGTGCCGACGTGATCGTCGCCGCCGCCGGCGCCGCCCACCTGGTCCGTGCCGAGGACGTCAAACCCGGCGCGATCGTGCTCGACGTCGGGGTCTCCCGTCAGGAGGATCCCGAGGGTGGCAGGGCGAAGCTCGTGGGTGACGTGGATCCTGCCGCCGCCGAAGTCGCCGGCTGGATCAGCCCCAACCCCGGTGGCGTCGGGCCGATGACCCGTGCGCTGCTGCTGAAGAATGTCGTCGAGGCGGCCGAGCGCGCCGCCGGGATCGAGGTGCCCGCGTGAGCCTGACAGTCGCGACCGTCAACGTCAACGGACTGCGTGCCGCCGCTCGGAAGGGAATGGCCGACTGGCTCGCCTCCACTCCGGCGGACGTCATCACCCTGCAGGAGGTGCGCGCCCCTGAGGAGCTGCTCGCCGGCCTCATGGGGGAGGGCTGGTCCATCGTGGGAGAGGCCTCGCAGCTGAAGGGACGCGCCGGGGTGGCGATCGCCGCCCGCACCTCCCTGGAGCGCATCGACCTGGCCGGTGTGCGCCGTGGCCTGCCGGGTCTCGACGAGGATGCCCACACCGGCCGCTGGCTCGAGGCCGACCTCGAGGACCCGCTGGGAGACGGCACCACGATGACGGTCATCTCCTGCTACATGCACTCGGGCAACACCGAGAAGCCGCAGACGATGATCGACAAATATTCCTTCCTGGACGTGATGATGGAGCGCCTGGAGGCGCTGCGGGGCGACGGCCGCCATGTGGTGCTCACCGGGGACATCAACATCGCCCACACCGAATGGGACATCAAGAACTGGAAGGGCAACCTGAAGTCCGCCGGGTTCCTGCCCGAGGAGCGCGCATACCTCGATCGCCTCACCACCGCCGCCGGGTACGTGGACGTGCACCGCACCCTCCACGGTGACGGCCCTGGCCCTTACACCTGGTGGTCGCAGCGGGGCAAGGCCTTCGACAACGATGCGGGCTGGCGGATCGACTACCAGCTCGCCACCGAGAGCCTGGCCGCGAAGGCGACCTCCGCGCAGGTGGATCGTGCGCCGAGCTACGACACGCGCTGGTCCGATCACGCCCCGCTGGTGGTCAGCTACTCCTGAGCCGCCCTCTGTGCCCATGCATCCCTGAGACGACGAATGTGCGCTGGGGACCGATGATCTCTCGAACATCAGTCCCCAGCGCACATTCATGGGCCCGGCAGGCCCGGGAGCCGGTGGCTCAGACGCGGCCGCGGATCACGGCCTGCTTGACCTCGGCGATCGCCTTGGTGACCTGGATGCCGCGGGGGCACGCCTCGGTGCAGTTGAAGGTGGTGCGGCAGCGCCACACGCCCTCCTTGGAGTTCAGGATCTCCAGTCGCTGCTCACCGGCGTCATCGCGCGAGTCGAAGATGAAGCGGTGCGCGTTGACGATCGCGGCGGGGCCGAAGTACTGCCCGTCGGTCCAGAACACCGGGCACGAGGAGGTGCACGCGGCGCAGAGGATGCACTTGGTGGTGTCGTCGAAGCGCTCGCGCTCCTCGGCGGTCTGCAGCCGTTCGCGGCTGGGCTCCTGACCCTTGGCGACCAGGAAGGGCATGACCTCCCTGTAGGAGTCGAAGAACGGCTCCATGTCGACGATCAGGTCCTTCTCCACCGGGAGGCCCTTGATGGGCTCGATGGTGATGGGCTTGTCGATGTCGAGATCCTTGAGCAGCGTCTTGCAGGCCAGACGGTTGCGACCGTTGATCCGCATCGCGTCCGAACCGCAGATCCCGTGGGCGCACGAGCGACGGAAGGTGAGCGAACCATCCTGGTGCCACTTGACCTCATGCATCGCATCGAGCACCCGGTCGGTGCCGTGCATGGTGACGGTGAAGTCCTCCCAATGGGTGCCCTTGTCATCCTCGGGGTTGAAGCGAGCGATGCGCAGGGTGACCTGGAACGAGGGGACCTCATCGGCCGTGGCGTCGGCCTCCGGCTTCTCAGCGACGGCAGTCATCAGAACGTACGCTCCTTCGGCTCGTAACGGGTGATCACGACGGGCTTGGTGCCCAGACGGATCGAGGTGCCCTCGAGGCCCTCCTCCTCGGGGAGGGTGCGATAGGCCATGGTGTGCTTGAGGAAGTTGACGTCGTCGCGCGCCTCGTAATCCTCACGGAAGTGGCCGCCGCGGGACTCCTTGCGCTCGAGCGCGCCGAGCGCGACGATCTCCGCGAGGTCCAGCAGGAAGCCGATCTCCTCGGCTTCCATCAGGTCGAGGTTGTACCGGCGACCCTTGTCCTGGATGGCGACGGTCTCATAGCGCTTCTTGAGCGCCTTGATGTCGGCGAGGGCCTGGCGGCAGGTCTCGTCGGTGCGGAACACCTGGACGTTCGCGTCCATCGTCTCCTGCAGCGCGCTGCGGATGTCGGCGATGCGGTCCTCGGTCGCCGGGCGGTCGCGCAGCCGCTCGAGCAGCTCGACGGTCGGCGCCTCGAGGCCCTCCGGGATCTCTGCCAGCTCGACCTCCGCGGCGTGCTCCGCGGCGGCGATGCCGGCGCGGCGCCCGAAGACGTTGATGTCCAGCAGCGAGTTGGTGCCCAGGCGGTTGCCGCCGTGGACCGAGACGCAGGCGGTCTCCCCGGCGGCGTACAGGCCGGGGATCACGTCGGTCGCGTTGCGGAGCACCTCACCGCGGATGTTCGTGGGGATGCCACCCATGCCGTAGTGCGCGGTGGGGAACACCGGGATCGGATCCGTGTACGGCTCGACCCCGAGGTAGGTGCGGGCGAACTCGGTGATGTCCGGGAGCTTCGCATCGATGTGCGAGGGCTCGAGGTGAGTGAGGTCGAGGTAGACGTAGTCCTTCTTCGGACCGGCGCCGCGGCCCTGCCGCACCTCGTTCGCCATCGCTCGTGCCACCACGTCACGGGGGGCTAGGTCCTTGAGCGTCGGGGCGTAGCGCTCCATGAAGCGCTCCATCTCGCTGTTGCGCAGGATGCCGCCCTCGCCGCGGGCCGCCTCGGAGAGCAGGATGCCCAGCCCGGCCAGGCCCGTCGGATGGAACTGGAAGAACTCCATGTCCTCCAGCGGAATACCGCGACGGAAGGCCATCGCGGGGCCATCACCGGTGAGGGTGTGAGCGTTCGAGGTGGTCTTGAAGATCTTGCCGAAGCCACCGGAGGCGAAGATGACGGACTTCGCGCGGAAGATGTGAAGCTCGCCGGTGGCGAGCTCGTAGGTGACCACGCCGGAGGCGCGCACACCCTCGTCACTGCGCGGATCACCGGTCATCAGCACATCGAGCACGTAGTACTCGTTGAAGAACTCGACCTCCTGCTTCACGCAGTTCTGGTAGAGCGTCTGCAGGATCATGTGACCGGTGCGGTCCGCGGCGTAGCAGGAGCGGCGCACCGGAGCCTCGCCGTGGTCGCGGGTGTGCCCGCCGAAGCGTCGCTGGTCGATCTTGCCCTCGGGCGTGCGGTTGAACGGCAGGCCCATCTTCTCCAGATCGAGCACCGCATCGATGGCCTCCTTGGCCATCACCTCAGCGGCGTCCTGGTCGACCAGGTAGTCACCGCCCTTGACGGTGTCGTAGGTGTGCCATTCCCAGTTGTCGTCCTCGACGTTGGCGAGGGCGGCGCACATGCCGCCCTGGGCGGCGCCGGTGTGGGAGCGGGTGGGGTAGAGCTTGGTGACGACCGCGGTGCGGGAGTTCTTCGAGGACTCCAGGGCCGCGCGCATGCCGGCACCGCCGGCGCCGACGATCACCACGTCGTAATTATGGGTCTGCATGTCTGGTGACTGCTCCGTTTCGGGTCGACCGGGAAGAGTGGAGGGGCGGCCGATGGGATCGACCGCCCCGGGGGCGTCAGCCCTCGCAGAAGGAGGGCAGCAGGCTCGGCTCGGCGCCGACCGGGCAGGGCTCGAAGGTGAAGATCACCAGGGTGCCCAGGATGATCGTCACGATCACGGCGAAGTACAGCAGGCCCTTCAGGACCATCCGCAGACGATCACCGCGCGCGTAGTCGTTGATGATCGTGCGCACGCCGTTGCCGCCGTGGATCAGGCCCAGCCACAGCATCAGCAGGTCCCAGACCTGCCAGAAGGGGTTGGCCCATTTGCCGCCGACGAAGGCGAAGTCGATGCCCTTGACGCCCTGGCCGAGCCAGAGGTTCACGAACAGGTGGCCGAAGACGAGGATCACCAGCAGCACGCCGGAGGCTCGCATGAACATCCACGAGAGCATCTCGGCGTTGATCCCGCGCTGGCCGGTGCGGCGGTAGCGGGTGGTGGGATCCGGGATAGAGGTTCCGGTCTGTGCACTCATGGTCACGCTCCGAACATGTGCATGAGGTGGCGGGGGAGGAAGCCGGCCATGAGGATGGCCCAGACGATCACCACACCCCAGAACAGGCTGCGCTGGCGCTTGGTCCCCTGGGACCAGAAGTCCACCAGGATGATGCGCAGGCCGTTGAGAGCGTGGAAGAGGATCGCGCCGACGAGGCCGACCTCGCCGAGGCCGAACACCACCGTCTTGTAGTGCCCGATCACCTCGTTGTACGCCTCGGGGGAGACACGGACGAGAGCGGTGTCCAGGACGTGCACCAGCAGGAACAGGAAGATGAGCATTCCTGAGATGCGGTGGGCGACCCAGGACCACATGCCCTCGCGTCCGCGATAGAGCGTCCCGGATTGGGCTGAAGCCACGGAGATCCTCCAGAAGCGTCGGGATGAAGCCGGGAACGTTGACGAGATGCCATGGAGAGAGGCGCGTGGCGCGCCCGGGCAGAGCTCGGGCGACCTTCGCGTCCTGGGCGCCGCGCAGGCGACCATTTCACGACACGGCGACATCATCATCGCCCCCGACAGGGGCCCTGCCAGCGTAGCACCAGGCAGGGCCGCTGCTGTGCGGTGCGGCGGGTCCCGTGATGGTGGTGGGGGCTGCCCTGGTCTGGGATCGCGGGGCGGATACGCTGGCACGATGCCCCAGGCTCCTTTCGTTCCCGTGATCCCCGCCGGTGGTGCCGGCACCCGACTGTGGCCGCTCTCACGCCGCTCCCGCCCCAAGTTCCTGCTGGACCTCACCGGAGAGGGTCGCTCCCTCCTGCAGAGCACCGTGGCGCGGCTGGAGCCGCTCACCGACCAGCCGCCGATCGTGGTCACCGGGAGTGGTCACGAGGCGGCGGTGCGCGAGCAGCTGGACCAGCTCGGCATGCCGGCGGTCGTGCTGGCGGAGCCTTCACCGCGCAACTCGATGCCCGCCATCGCGCTGGCCGCAGCCCTCGTCGAGCGGGAGCAGCCGGAGGCGGTCATCGGCTCCTTCGCCGCTGATCATCTGATCGACGACCAGGAGTCGTTCGGCCGCGCCGTGGCCAGCGCCCGGGAGGCGGCAGAACTCGGATACCTGGTGACCCTCGGGATCCGTCCGACCCACCCGGCCACCGGATTCGGCTACATCGAGCAGTCCACGCCGGGACCTGCCGGTCAGGAAGACCCTGAGCTCGCGACGAGCGGCGCGCTGCCCGTCGCACGCTTCGTGGAGAAGCCGGATCGCGAGCGTGCCGAGCAGTTCCTGGCAACCGGGCGCTTCCTCTGGAACGCCGGCATGTTCGTGGTGCGCGCCTCCGTGCTGCTCGACGAGCTCGCTGCCCAGATCCCGCCGCTCGCGCGCGGGGTCCGCGAGATCGCCGCTGCGCACGGCACCGAACGGTACGACGAGGTGCTCGCACGGAACTGGCCCCGACTCACCTCGATCGCGATCGACCATGCGCTGGCCGAGCCGCTCGCCGCGGAGGGGAAGGTCGTGGTGGTGCCCACCAGCTTCGGCTGGGACGACGTCGGAGACTTCGGGGCGCTCGCCCGGCAGCTGCGCGCCAGGGCCGCGAACGGCTCCCGGGGAGTCGGCGGCGCCGGCCTCCGTACGGAGGACGGGAACGGGCCTCTGGACGCGAGGGATGTCCGGGTGCTGGGAAGCGCCGAGGTCGATGCCGTCTCCTCGCGGGCCACGGTGTACGGTGCCACGGATCGCCACATCGCCCTGGTCGGGCTGGACGGCATCAGCATCGTCGACACCGAGGACGCGCTGCTGGTGCTCGCCGACGCACAGGCGCAGGACCTCACCACGCTCGTCGCCCGTCTCGAAGAGCGGGGGCTGGGCCACCTGCGCTGACGTCGACCGCCCGCAACGGCCACCGCGAACGGCGCTGGACCTCGGTGAGCCTCGCCGATGGCCATCCCGAACAGACGCAGGGAGTGCACAGGTGGAGCAGTCGCAGCAGGTGCTGCTGGGGACCGCGCAGCAGCGGTCGATGCTGGGGCCGGAGGGCCTGATCGCCCGGACGGTGGCCGAGAAGTCCGCCGACCTCCGCGAGGTTCGGCGCCACCTCCACCGGAACCCCGAGCTCTCCCATCAGGAGCACGCGACCACGGACTACATCGTCGAGCAGCTCAGTGTGCTCGGCCTCTCTCCGCGACGTATGGCGCACACCGGCCTGCTCTGCGACATCCCGGGCAACGATCCCTCCCTCGGTCTGATGGCCCTGCGCGCCGACATGGATGCGCTCGGCATCCCGGAGCTGAGCACCGTCGCGTTCCGCTCCTCCGTCGACGGGGTGTCCCACGCCTGCGGGCACGACGTCCATATGAGCGCGGTGCTCGGCGCTGCGACCGCCCTGGTGCGGGTGGCAGAGGCCGGCGGCCTGCAGCGAGGGGTCAGGCTCGTCTTCCAGCCCGCCGAGGAGATGCACCCCTGCGGCGCCCTCGAGCTGATCGGCCAGAACGTGCTGGACGGCGTGGACTCGATCCTCGCCCTGCACTGCGACCCGGGCGTCGACGTCGGCCACATCGGGCTGAAGTCCGGCCCGATCACCTCCGCCACCGATCCGGTGAAGATCATGGTGCGCGGTGCCGGCGGTCATACTTCCCGGCCCCACCTCACCCAGGACCTGGTCTACGCGCTCAGCTCCATCGCCACCCAGCTGCCAGCCGCGCTCACCCGTCGCATGGATCCGCGTTCCGGCGTCAACCTCACCTGGGGCAGCATCCACGCCGGCTCCGCCTTCAATGCGATCCCCAGCAGCGGCACCCTCGAGGGGACCCTGCGCTGCCTGGACCACGACGCCTGGGACCAGGCTGAGGAGCTGCTGGAATCCGTGCTCGCGGACCTCGTGCGTCCCTGGGGCGTCGACGCCAGGGTCATGCATGATCGCGGCGTGCCGCCGGTCTCCAACAGTCCCTCCAGCGTCGAGGTGCTGGCCGCCGCGGTGCGCGGCGTGCTCGGCAGTGAGAACCTCGATCCGACCGCGCAGTCGCTGGGCGGCGAGGACTTCGCCTGGTACCTCGAGAAGGTGCCCGGCGCGCTGGCCCGGCTCGGCACCCGCACCCCGGGCGGCCGCACCTTCGACCTCCATATGGGGGACCTGATGATCGACGAGCGTGCGATCGGTATCGGTGCCTCGGTGCTCGCGGCGGCCTGCGTGCAGCGGGACCTGCTCCCCTCCTGAGGCTGACACGTTCCTGCTCTGACCTCTTTTCTGGCCTGGCCCCGGGCCTGGCATGCCCCACTCCTGGCTTGACCTCCCTCCTGGCTTGGCCCGGCCTGGCCCGGCCCGGCCTGGGCTGGGCCGGGCTGGGCTTGTCCTGATTCCGAGCCGGACCTCGAGGGTTCGCTCTGTGTTCGCATATACGTCACATCCGCGTCGATTTCATAACGGTTCACGGACTGGGACCGAAGCGGCCTCACACGGGTGCTCCGCGCGGATATGGTCCAGATCGCACGGCGACAGCGTTGTCGCCACGGACCCCAGGGGGCGATCCGGCCCCTCATTAGACCGAAGGAACCTTCATGAAGAGCATCACGCGTGCCCTCGCCCTGGTCGGCGCCGGCGCCCTGACCCTCGCCGCCTGCGGCACCGCCCCCGAGGAGACCGCAGGGAGCGGCGGCGGCAGCGATGCCGGCGGCGCCTCGAGCGACTACAAGGCCTGCATGGTCTCCGACGCCGGCGGCTGGGACGACAAGTCCTTCAACGAGTCCAGCTACAACGGCCTTCTCGCAGCCGAGAAGAGCCTCGGCATCGAGACGAACACCGCGGAGTCGACCACGGTCTCTGACTTCGAGCCGAACATCAACAACATGGTCACCGAGGGCTGCGACCTGATCATCACGGTCGGATTCCTGCTGGCGCCCGCCACCGGCAAGGCCGCTCAGGCGAATCCCGACACCGACTTCGCGATCGTCGACTCCACCGCGCAGGACGCGGACGGTGCGCCGATCGAGCTCGAGAACGTCAAGCCGATCGAGTTCAACACCGCTGAGGCCGCGTTCCTCGCCGGTTACCTCGCCGCAGGCACCAGCGAGACCGGCAAGGTCGCGACCTACGGCGGCGTCAACATCCCCACCGTCACCATCTTCATGGATGGCTTCGTCGACGGCGTCGCGCACTACAACGAGACCCACGGCACCGACGTCCAGGCACTCGGCTGGGACAAGGAGTCCCAGCAGGGCTCCTTCACCGGTGACTTCGACGACCAGTCCAAGGGCAAGGCCGTCTCCGACGAGTTCTACAACGCAGGCGCGGACATCGTGATGCCCGTGGCCGGCCCCGTGGGCGCCGGCACCCTCGCCGCTGCCAAGGAGAGCGAGGGCCGCATGGTGATCTGGGTCGACGCCGACGGGTACGAGACCAACTCCTCCGACCCCGATGCCCAGTCGGTCATCCTCACCTCTGTCATGAAGGAGATGACCACCGCAGCTGAGGACGTCATCACCGGTGCTGCGGGTGGCGAGTTCGACGCCACTGCGTACGTGGGCACCCTCGAGAACGGCGGCGTGGGCCTGGCACCGTTCCACGATCACGAGGACACGGTCTCCGATGAGCTCAGCGGCGAGCTGGACTCCCTGAAGCAGGAGATCATCGACGGCAACGTGGTCGTCGAGTCCAAGGCCACTCCCGCGGCGGCCTGATCCGCTGAACGCTGCGCGGTCCCCGTCCATGAGGGCGGGGACCGCGTATCGTGTCCCACCCCGCTCGGCCGGAGGACCGGTCGGCACCGATGGAAGCGAGTGCTGTGAAACTCGAACTGCGCGGGATCACGAAGACCTTCGGGACCTTCGTGGCCAATGACGCCATCGACCTCGTCGTCGAACCCGGGGAGATCCATTCCCTGCTGGGGGAGAACGGGGCCGGCAAGTCGACCCTGATGAACGTGCTCTACGGGCTCTACCGGCCCGACGGCGGCCAGATAGTGATCGACGGGAAGCCCGTCTCCTTCTCCGACCCCGGGGACGCGATGGACGCCGGCATCGGGATGGTCCACCAGCACTTCATGCTGGTGCCGGTCTTCACCGTCGCCGAGAACATGGTGCTGGGCCACGAGCCGACCAAGGGCGGTCTGCTCGACCTCGCCGCCGCGAGGAAGCTGGTACGGGATATCTCCGCCCGCTTCGGCTTCGATCTCGATCCCGACGCGCTGGTCGAGGACCTCCCCGTCGGCGCCCAGCAGCGGGTCGAGATCATCAAGGCGCTCAGCCGCCGCGCCGAGGTGCTGGTGCTGGACGAGCCCACCGCCGTGCTCACCCCGCACGAGACCGACGAGCTGATGGCGATCATGCGTCAGCTGCGCGACGAGGGCACCTCGATCGTCTTCATCACCCACAAGCTCCGTGAGGTCAAGGCGGTCTCCGACCGCATCACTGTGATCCGTCGCGGCAAGGTGGTCGGCCAGGCGGACCCCAGCGCGGATCAGGCCGAGCTCGCCTCGCTGATGGTGGGCCGCCAGGTCTCCCTGGCACAGGAAAAGAACGAAGCCGCACCGGGAGAGGTCGCCCTCGAGGTCACCGATCTGCGGGTCACCGACGCGGCGGGGACCCGGACCCTGGACGGCGTCTCCTTCGAGGTGCGCCACGGGGAGGTGCTCGCGATCGCCGGCGTGCAGGGCAACGGCCAGACCGAGCTCACCGAGGCGCTGCTGGGGCTGCAGGACACCGTGTACGGCTCCGTGAAGCTCGAGGGCCGGGAACTGGTCGGTCGCAGCACCAAGCAGGTGCTCGACGCGGGCGTCGGCTTCGTGCCCGAGGACCGCACCCACGACGCGCTGGTCCCCGACTTCTCCGTCGCCGAGAATCTCGTGCTGGACCAGCACGACCGCCCGCCCTTCGGCAGCGCCCTCGCGATGAAGCTGCGTGCCATCAGGGACAACGCCCAACGGCTGATTCCGGAGTTCGACATCCGCACCGAGTCTCCCGTCTCCGCCGTCTCCACCCTGTCCGGCGGCAACCAGCAGAAGGTGGTCATGGCGAGGGCGCTGAATCGTGAGCTCTCCCTGCTCATCGCATCCCAGCCGACCCGCGGCGTGGATGTCGGCTCGATCGAGTTCCTGCACCGTCGCATCCTCGACGAACGAGACAAGGGGACCCCGGTGGTGATCGTCTCCACCGAGCTCGACGAGGTCACCCAGCTCGCGGACCGCATCGCCGTGATGTACCGCGGAGCCATCCTCGGGATCGTCCCCGGGGACGAGGACCGTGATGTCCTCGGACTGATGATGGCTGGCTACACCGCTGAGGCTGCCCGGGAGGCCGTCGCCTCGGGCGCCCGCACCACTGATTCCCAGCTCGCCGACGAAGGAGACATCGCGTGATGAGCGCCGTTCATCGACGTACTGCGAGGGACGAGCGCAAGGGGAGGAACCGATGAGCGCTGTGGACGCCGCCGTGACCGGTTCTGCTCCCGGCATCGGAGCCGGCAGCACCGACACCCCGCCGCCGCCGGAGCCGACCGCCGAGACCGCCCTGGCGAGAACCCTGCAGAAGATCGCCCGTGGCGACCTGCTGGTGGTCGTGATGAGCTTCGTCTTCGCCTTCCTCATCGGCTCCGTGCTGATCATCATCGCCGATCAGGAGGTCCGGCAGACCCTCGGCTACTTCTTCGCCCGGCCCGGCGACGCCCTGAGCGCGATCTGGCAGTCCGTCACCCACGCCTATGGTGCGATGTTCCGCGGAGCGATCTTCGACGCTCCCGGCTACACCAAGGCCGCAGAGCGGGTCCGTGAGGCGGGTGGTTCGGGCACCTATGTGCTGGTGCCTGCGCTCTCGGCCGGGCTGCGCCCGCTCACGGAGACTCTCACCGTCGCGACCCCGCTGATCATCGCCTCGGCGGGCATGGCCGTCAGCTTCCGTGCCGGCCTGTTCAACATCGGTGGCACCGGTCAGCTGATCGTCGGCGCCATGGCCGCCGGCTACGTGGGCTTCTCCTTCCAACTCCCCATCGGCGTGCACCTGCTGGTGTGCCTGGTGGTCGGCGCTCTCGCCGGCGGCGTATGGGGCGGGATCGCAGGTTTCCTCAAGGCCCGTTTCGGCGCGAACGAGGTCATCAGCACCATCATGCTGAACTGGATTGCGACCTATCTGCTCTTCTTCGCGCTGAAGACGGCAGCGTTCACCGGCGCGAACCAGTCCCAGCCCACGTCCCCCTCGATCGGTGAGAATGCGGTGCTGCCGCAGCTGCTGGGCTCCGGCTTCCGCCTCCACGCGGGTCTGTTCATCGCCGCCGGTGCCGCCGTGGTGCTGTGGTGGCTGATGAGCCGTTCCACGATCGGATTCCACTTCCGGGCCGTCGGCTCGAACCCACGGGCGGCGCAGGTCGCCGGCATCTCCCCGGCTCGCACTGCCTTCCTGGTGCTCGCGGTCGCCGGCGCTCTGGTGGGCCTTGCGGGGGCCGTGCACGTGCTCGGCACTGAGCAGCGGCTCACCGAGGGCGTCGCCGGCAACATCGGCTTCGATGCGATCACCGTCGCGCTGCTGGGCCGCTCGGGCCCGGTCGGTATCGTGCTGGCGGGCCTGCTCTTCGCCGCGCTGTCCACCGGAGGGCGCTTCATGGAATCCAATCAGGGTGTCCCGCTGGACCTGGTCCAGGTGATCCAGGTGCTGGTGGTGCTGTTCATCGCCGCACCGCCCCTCGTGCGCACGCTCATCGGTCTGCGCCGCATCGACCATCCCGGCGCCGGTGCACGAGTTCGCAACGCGCGTCGGGCCCGGACAGGTGCGGAGATGGCCGCAGTCGCGTCCGGTGCCGCCGCTGCAGCCTCCGACGCCGCAGACTTCGCGTCCAGCACGGTCGAGACATCGACCGATCGCAGCTCCGGGGCCAGCACAGCTGATCATCCCGCCACCGCCGCCGAGACGGCATCCCCGCCCCCCGGGGACAGCGGAGGGCCACCAGGCCGGGATCTGGCCAAGGGGACCGGCACATCCTCCGAAGGCGGGTCGTCCCCACTGGAGGAACAGTCCGAGGACGCCACCGACGCACAGGAGGAGGAACGATGAGCACCGCACCCGTGGTCATCACCGATGATTCCGCCGTTCAGCGGACCTTCGAAGACATCCGCCCCACCAGTTGGTGGCATCTGCCCGCGACCACCACGGTGATGGGCCTGATCGCACTGTTCTTCTTCGGCCTCCGGGGGATCCCCGCCGTCGAATCCGTCTACGTCCTCGCCCGTGAGAGCGACCTCAACCCGCTCGGCATCGTTCCGGATGAGGTGACCGTGCCCTCGATGGGAGCTGCGGTCGCGCTGTCCGTCATCGCGCTGCTCGCCTCCGCCGGGCTGTGGGCGCTGCAGGCCCGCAGTGCCCGGCCTTCGGCCAAGGCGCGGATCGGTCTGCTCGCCGTATTCGCCGTGGCGTGGACCCTCGCGTTCATGACCTGGGTGATCTCGGAGCGCACCCTCGATGTGACCACCCTGCTGCAGGGCACCATCGTGCTCGCCGTCCCACTCGCGTTCGGTGCGCTCTCAGGAGTGCTCTCCGAACGCGCGGGAGTCATCAACATCGCGATCGAGGGGCAGCTGCTGTTTGGCGCCTTCGGCGCAACGCTGGTCGGCTCGCTCACCGGGAACGTCTGGATCGGGCTGCTCGCGGCACCGATCGTGGCCCTGCTCATGGGCGCGATGCTCGCCCTGTTCGCGGTCGGCTATCACGTCCAGCAGATCATCGTCGGCGTGGTGCTGAACGTGCTCGCGATCGGGATCACCTCGTTCTTCTTCGGCACCGTGATGCGCGACAACCCCGGCACGTTCAACGCCCCGATGCGGCTGCCCACGCTGCGGATCCCACTGCTGGCGGACCTCCCGGTGATCGGTCGAGCGCTGTTCGAGCAGAACATCCTGGTCTACCTCATGTGGATCATCGTCGCAGGACTCACGGTCGCACTCTTCCGCACCCGCTGGGGGCTGCGCGTGCGCGCCGTCGGCGAGCATCCGAAGGCTGCAGACACCGTCGGCATCGCCGTGAACCTCACCCGCTGGAAGAACGTGCTGCTGGGCTCCGCGGTCGCGGGCCTCGGCGGGGCGACCCTCACCATCGGCACCGGGGTCGCGTTCGGCGAGGAGATGTCCGCCGGCAAGGGCTATATCGCGCTCGCCGCGATGATCCTGGGCCGCTACCATCCCATCGGGGCGCTGCTCGCGGCGCTCACATTCGCCTTCGCGGATTCGCTCCAGCTGCGCCTGGGGACGATGTCCGCCGGAGCGGGCGGAGTCTCCATCCCGGGCGACTTCCTGCTGATGCTCCCGTACATCGTCGCGCTGTTCGCCGTGGCCGGTGTCGTGGGCAGGGTGCGGGTGCCGGCGGCCGATGGCCAGCCGTACATCAAGCAGTGAGAGCATCGGCAGCATGAGCAACAGCGAACCCGCCCAGCGCGGGATCCCCGAGCGCGACCATGCCAGCGCGGACGACGCCGAGTTCGACGAGCTGCTCGCCGTGGCCCGGGAGATCGCCGAGCGCGCCTACACCCCGTACTCCCACTTCCGGGTGGGAGCGGCCGGCCTCACCGAGGACGGCCGCCTGGTGCGCGGCTGCAACGTCGAGAACGCCGGCTACGGCGTCACCCTGTGCGCGGAATGCGGGATGATCAGCGAGCTGATCGCGGGCGGCGGCGGACGGCTGCGCCGCTTCGTCTGCGTCGGCGGCGACGAGCAGCTCACCCGCGAGGAGCGCCAGGTGGTCATGCCCTGCGGCCGCTGCCGACAGCTGCTCTCGGAGCACGCCGCCCCCGACCTCGTGATCCTCACCCCGGAGGGACCACGCGGGATGGACGCCGTGCTGCCCCAGGCCTTCGGCCCCGCCGACCTCCTGTCCTGACCCGATCCGACCCACCGCCGGGCGCCCCAGCACGGCTGCAGGCGCAGCGCCGCGGCCCCCGACCCGACCCGAGGAGCACCCATGACCGAGAACCCCGTGAAGAACCCTGCACAGACCGCCGTCGAGCCCTTCGACGTGGTTGATGTGATCCACACCAAGCGAGACGGGGGCCGCCTCGACGACGGCCAGATCGACTGGGTGGTCGACGCCTACACCCGCGGTGTGGTCGCCGAGGAGCAGATGGCGGCGCTCGCGATGGCGATCTTCCTGCGCGGCATGGAGCGCGCCGAGATCGCCCGCTGGACGCACGCGATGATCGCCAGCGGCGAGCGGATGGACTTCGCCGCGCTCTCGAAGCCCACCACCGACAAGCACTCCACCGGCGGAGTGGGGGACAAGATCACCCTGCCGCTGGCGCCCCTGGTCGCCTCCTACGGCGTCGCAGTGCCGCAGCTGTCCGGCCGCGGCCTCGGCCACACCGGCGGCACCCTCGACAAGCTCGAGGCGATCCCGGGCTGGCGCGCGGACCTCAGCAACGAGCAGATGATGCGCCAGCTCGAGAGCGTGGGCGCCGTGATCTGCGCGGCCGGCTCCGGCCTCGCCCCGGCGGATAAGAAGCTCTACGCCCTGCGCGACATCACCGGCACCGTCGAGGCGATCCCGCTGATCGCCTCCTCGATCATGTCCAAGAAGATCGCCGAAGGCACCGCCGCGCTCACCCTGGATGTGAAGACCGGCGCCGGCGCGTTCATGAAGGACGAGGCCGACGCCCGTGAGCTCGCCAGCACCATGGTCGCTCTCGGCACCGACGCGGGAGTGCGCACGGTCGCCCTGCTGACGGACATGTCGGCGCCGCTGGGCCGCACCGCCGGCAACGGCCTCGAGGTGCGCGAGTCGCTCGAGGTGCTCGCCGGCGGCGGACCCGCCGACGTGGTCGAGCTGACCTGCGCCCTGGCCCGCGAGATGCTCGAGGCCGCCGGGGTGCGCGATCCGGATGTCGAGGCCGCGCTCGCCGACGGCCGCGCCATGGACTCCTGGCGCGCGATGATCTCCGCCCAGGGCGGTGACGTCGACGCCCCGCTGCCGGTCGCGAAGCACGTCGAGGAGTTCCGGGCCACCGAGGACGGCGTGGTCACCGGGCTCGATGCGATGGGCGTGGGTGTTGCGGCCTGGCGGCTCGGCGCCGGCCGTTCCCGCCCGGGCGAGGCCGTGCAGGCCGCAGCCGGGGTCGAGATCGCCGCGCACATCGGTGACGAGGTGAAGGCGGGGGACGTCCTCGCCCGTCTGCACACCGACACCGCTGAGCGGATGCCCCGCGCCGTCGAGTCGATCACCGGGTCCTGGACGCTCGCCGCTCCCGGGACGTCGGTTCCGGCGCGCAGGATTGTGAAGGACCGCATCGCCTGAGGTGACGCGGCGAGGCGTGACCGGCGCCGGTGCTCCCCAAGAGCGCCGGCGTTGGCGCATGTCCGAGCCGCGAAGCGCGCGTCAGAGAGCGCGCAGGGCGGGCAGGATGTGCTGGACCATCAGCGGGGCCAGGCGCGCCCCGGTCCCCGGCTCCTCGACATCCACCCACCGGTGGTCGGCGAGTTCGGCGCGCACCGCGAGCGGCCCCGGGAGGGGCACGCGGGTGGTCCAGACGGTGGCGTGCACCATCGTGTTCGGCTCATTGGCCGCGACCGCCTCGAAATCGCCCAGCAGTGCCAGATCGGTCTCCGCGAGCTGCACGCCCAGCTCCTCATCGACCTCCCTCACCGCCGCCTCGAGTGCGGACTCTCCGACCTCGAGCTTGCCGCCGACCTGCATGTACGAGCCGGTGCCTCGTTTGCGCACCGCCAGCACCTGTGGGCCCTCCGCCCCCTCGCGCAGGAAGCAGACCGCGGTGATCCTCAGCAGATCGTGGCGCGGGGTGCTCGGATGCTGATGCTGCTCCGCCTCCGCGCAGGCGGTGAGGTGATGGAGCCAGCGGGTGCCGCGGTGGAGCCCCTCGGGGCGCATCCCCGCCGCTCTCCAGCGCGCGATGTCGGTGCTCTGCTCGCGAGCCAGCGACCAGCCGCGCCGCAGCAGTGTGTGCGGCGGCTTGCGCCGCTCCTTCAGATCCCGTGCCAGGCGCAGCGCGAACACCACCGGGGTGGGACGCTCGAGCACCAGCGCGTCGGCCAGCAGCCCCGCCGCGGACAGCGGCCCGATGAGCTCCGCGGCGAAGATGCCCTCGGCGATGATCAGCGGGGCGTCCCCGGCATCGAGCCGGCGGGTGTCCAGGCGACGCGACGCGGCGATCGAGTAGACGGGCACCTCGGTGCTCCCGTCGTGGGCGAGGGCGGTGAGCGCCTCGAGCGCGGCCCCGCCGTTCCACGACGCCGGATCATCCCAGTCCACGATCCCGTAGCGGCGCGGCAGACCAGGCTCGTCGAGGTCGTGGTAGAACTCGTCCAGCGCGAGCACCGGCAGTCCCGAGCGGCGCGAGAGCTCGCCCTTCCCGCTGCCCGAGGGGCCGGCGAGCAGGACGATGCGCCGGGGCGGGCGGGGACGAGATCCAGGAGCAGTCACAGCGCGCCAGTCTAAAGGCCGGGCCGCGCGCGCACCTCACGGGCGGTGCCCCATCGTGACCAGATCCCGGTGCGTCGGGACGCCTTGCGAAGCCGGGACCGACCAGGGCGGCGGAGAACGGGCGGGGGCCCATCGTGACCGGATCGTCGCCGTCCCGGATGCGGCGGGCAGGGGTGGTCTGCCAAGATCAGCGCATGACCAACATCGACAACCAGACCCTCGCCGGTCTCATCGACCACACTCTGCTCAAGCCCGAGGCCACGACGGAGGATGTCGCCGCGCTGCTGCGCGAGGCGGAGGAGCTGGGCACCTACTCCATCTGCGTCTCACCCTCGATGCTCCCGCTCGAGACCACCGTCAAGGTCGCCACCGTGTGCGGCTTCCCGTCGGGGCAGCACGCCCCTTCCGTGAAGGCCGCTGAGGCCGCCGACTCCGCGGCGAAGGGCGCCGACGAGGTCGACATGGTGATCAACGTCGGGCTCGCCCGGGCGGGCGAGTTCGCTGCCGTCGAGCAGGAGATCCGTGCCGTGCGCGAAGCCGCCCCGGCTCCGGTGGTGCTCAAGGTGATCATCGAGTCCGCCGCGCTCACCGATGAGCAGATCGTCGCCGTCTGCGGGGCCGCCGAGAGCGCCGGTGCCGACTTCGTGAAGACCTCCACCGGCTTCCATCCCGCCGGGGGCGCGACCGAGCACGCCGTGCAGCTCATGCGCAGCACCGTCGGCGAGAGGCTGGGGGTCAAGGCCTCCGGCGGGATCCGCACCCGTGAGGCCGCTGAGACGATGGTCGCCGCCGGCGCCAGCCGGCTGGGGCTGTCCTCCTCGAGGGCGATCCTCGAGGGCGGCGCCGGATCGGGGTACTGAGGGATGAGCGCGGCGCTCGCGACCGGCCGGAACTCGCGCCGCTGGTTCTGCGGTCTGCTCGCGGGCGCCCTGCTCCTGGCGCAGCTGGTCCTCGGGGCTGCGTCCCCGGCCGCGGCCTGCGCCTGCGGCGGCTTCGTCGACCCGGCGGACAGGCCCGACGGCGCCAACGTCATGAAGGAGACCGCGGTGCTCTCCTTGCGTGATGGCGTGGAGACGATCGTGATGGGCCTCGCGCTCGACGCCGAACGCGTCGGCTCGACATTGTTGATGCCCACTCCGTCGGTGCCCGAGGTCAGCGCCGCCCAGTCCGGGACCCTGCGGGAGATGGCGGTCGCGACCGCGCCCCGTGAGGTGATCGAGTACGACTTCTGGGGCGGGAACCCGTTCGGTGCGGGAGCGGGCGGGGGTGCGCCAGGCGAAGGCATGACCCAAGGGGTGCAGCCCACCGTCCACTCCCAGGAGCGGATCGGCAACTACGAGGTGGCGGTGCTCGGCGGGGAAGCCGACGGGGTGCGCAGCTGGCTCACGGACAACGGCTACGCCCTGTCCGAGGAGCTCTCGGCCCTGATCCACCCCTATGCTGCGGACGGATGGACCTTCACCGCCGTCCGCTACGCGGCCGACGCCGTGCTCAGCGGCGATGTGGAACCGCTGCGCTTCGACTTCGAGGCAGAGCAGCTGGTCTACCCGATGCGCTTCTCCCAAGCGGCGGAGACCTCCCAGACGGTGCACCTCTTCGTGCTCGGGGAGATGGCCATGCGCCGTGCCGACTCCTCCGCATCGCAGCAGGAGGTGAACCTGCCGTGGATCGGATCACCCACGAGCAACGGCTGGACCTGGTCCGATGCGACCCTGCGGGAACTGGTGGGGGAGGACCTCGGCGAGGTGGACCAGAACGACGAGCGGGCGGTGGAGTACCGCATGGTGACCGAGTTCGAGGTGCACGGAGAACCGGACTCCTTCACCACCGACTTCACCTTCACCGCCGATCCCGAGGCGGAGGACGTGATCCCCACCTACACCACCACGGAGGTCGTCGCTGTGATGGGCATCCCCGTCGGGTGGCTGCTGGTGCACGCCGGCGTGATCACCGCGGTCGCGCTGTTTATCGCAGTCCTCGTCGCCGTCCTCGCCGCCAGGTCTGGCCATCGCCGCCAGGTCACGCCGTAGGTCACGTGCCCGAGGGCGGGACCAGGGGCTCTGAGCCCGGGTCCCGCCCGCGGCGGCGGTCCCGGAGCCTTGAGCCCGGGCCCCGCCATGAACGCGGCGGCGGCCCGGGCTGCGGCCCGAGAGAGTCTGCCGGGTCTGCTCAGACGGCGCCGAGCACCAGGCGCAGCTCGTCCTTCAGCTGCTCCAGCCGCTCCCCGGCCCGGCGTCGGATCTCTCCGATCTCCGCAGCGGTGGCCCCGTCGGGGACGTTCGTGACCAGCTCGAGATAGCACTTGAGCTTCGGCTCGGTCCCGGAGGGTCGCACCACCACCCGGGTGTCGTCCTCGCTGAGCAGCAGCACGCCCTCCGTCGGCGGCAGGCCGGTGGACTCCAGCGACCCCTGGGAGAGGTCCTGGTTCTCGAGCACCGGTGAGCCCAGCAGCGCCGCGGGCGGAGCAGCCCGCAGCCGCTCCATCATCGCGCCGATCAGCGATAGGTCCTCGACCCGGATCGACAGCTGCGCGGTCGAATACAGGCCATGCTCTGCAGCGAGTTGGTCGAGCCGACCGACCAGTGTGGTGCCCTCGGCCTTCGCCAGCGCCGCCATCTCCGCGACCATCAGCGCCGCCGAGAGCCCGTCCTTGTCACGCACCACCTCCGGCAGCACGCAGTAGCCGATCGCCTCCTCATAGCCGTAGGCGATCCCTGGCGCCCGGGTGATCCACTTGAACCCGGTCAGCGTCGCCGCAGCCTCCAGGCCTGCCGCCTCGGCGACCCTGCCCAGCCAACGGCTCGAGACGATCGAGCGCGCCAGCACGCCGCCGTAGCCGTGCCGGCGCACCAGGTGGTCGCCCAGCAGCACCCCCAGCTCATCGCCAGTGAGCATTCGCCAGTCCTCCAGGTGCGGATCGAGCACCGCGGCGGCGCAGCGGTCGGCATCGGGATCATTGGCGATCACCACATCGGCCTCGAGGGTGCGGGCCAGCTCGAGTGCGAGATCGATCGCGCCGGGCTCCTCGGGGTTCGGGAAGGCGACGGTGGGGAAGTCGGGATCGGGATCGGCCTGCTTCGCGACCGGATGCACCTCGGTGAACCCGGTGCGATGCAGCGCCGCCAGCGCGATCTCCGTGCCCACGCCATGCATCGCCGTGTGCACGATCCGCACCTCGCGGGGCCCGCTGGTCGAGGGGAGCGCGCAGATCGCCGCGAGATAGTCCTCGCGCAGCTGCTCGCCCAGCAGCTCCCAGCCGGACTCGGCGACCGGTATCCCGGGCACGGGGCCGACGGCCGCGATGCGCGCGGCGATCTGGGCATCCGACGGCGGCACGATCTGCACGCCACGGCCGTCGGGCTCGGCGGCGCGACCCCCGAGATAGACCTTGTAGCCGTTGTCCGCCGGGGGATTGTGGGAGGCGGTGACCACGATGCCGGCGTCGGCCTCCAGATGCCGCACCGCGAAGGCCACCAGCGGGGTGGGGCCGAAGCGCTCCAGCAGCTGCACCCGGCAGCCGGCGGCGACCATGATCGCGGCGGAACGGCGTGCGAAGTTCTCGGAGTTGTGGCGGGCGTCGTAGCCGATCACCACCAGCGGCTGCGGAAGCTCGAGATCATCGAGCAGGTGGTCGGCGAGCCCGCGGGCGGCACGGGAGACCACCGCGAGGTTCATCCGGTTCGGGCCCGGCGCCATCCGCCCTCGCAGCCCGGCTGTGCCGAACTGGAGATCCCCGGCGAAGGCGTCGGCGAGCTCGTCCTGCGCCATCTCGCTGCCGGCTCCCGCCTGCTCCAGCAGGCTCGAGAGCGCTGCGCGTGTCGCGGGATCAGGATCGTCCTGGATCCACGCCTTGACCCGCAGGCGCAGGTCGGCGTCGAAGCTCATGCCGCGCCGCCGGACCCGCTCGTCGCGCCGGTCTCGCCCGCAGCGCCGGTGATGCGGCGCACCGTCTCTGCCAGCAGCTGCGAGATGCGCGGGCCGGCGTCACGGCCCGCCTCGAGCACCTCCTGGTGGCTCAGGGCCTCGCCGCTGATCCCGGCGGCGAGGTTGGTGACCAGGGAGATCCCGAGCAGATCCATCCCTGCCTCGCGCACGGCGATCGCCTCGAGCGCGGTGGACATGCCCACCAGGTTCGCGCCGATGGCCTTGGCCATCTGCACCTCCGCCGGAGTCTCGTAGCTCGGGCCGGAGAACTGCATGTACACGCCCTCAGCGAGGCTCTCGTCGACCTCGCGGGCGATCTCGCGCAGCGCCGGCGTGTAGAGGTCAGTGAGATCCACGAAGTTCGCGCCCACCAGGGGAGTGGACCCGGTGAAGTTGATCTGGTCCCGGATCAGCACCGGGGTGCCGGGAGTCCAGGAGGGATCGATGCCGCCGCAGCCGTTGGTCAGCACCATGGTGCGGGCGCCGGTCGCGGCTGCGGTGCGGACACCGTGGACCACGGCGTCCACGCCTGCGCCCTCGTAGAAGTGCGTGCGCGCTCCGAGCACCAGAGCACGGGCCCCGGTGCCCTCGACGCGCACCGAACGCAGCGTGCCGACGTGACCGGCGACCGCGGGCGGCCGGAACCCGGGAATGGTGGTGGCGTCGCCCTGCCAGACGGTCTCGCCGAGCAGATCGGCGGCCTCGGCCCAGCCGGACCCGAGCACCAGCGCGAGATCGTGGGCGGGGACCCCGCTGGCCTCGGCGATGGCAGCGGCGGCGTCGCGGGCGAGCAGATACGGATCGGATGCAGAAGCAGTCATGGACAGAAGGTAGCGCAGAGAAGCGGGTCGCGGGGCACCGCAGCCGGTCCCGGAGGCGAGACACGGTTGCGCACTGCCGTGTTCCGGTGTTCTCATGCTCGGTTGAGCTCGAACCGGCCCCTGACCGGCCCCGGCTTTGCCACAATGGCGGGGTGAGCGACCCCAGCACAGCCCTGCCTTCCGACCCTCGACGTCTTCCCCACACCGGGGGGCGGCCCCGGGTGGTGATCATCGGCGGCGGCCCCGGTGGCTACGAAGCCGCCCTCACCGCCGCCCGGCACGGGGCCGAGACCCTCCTGGTGGAGGAGCGAGGCATCGGCGGTGCCGCAGTCCTCACCGATGTGGTGCCGTCCAAGACGCTCATCGCTACCGCCGACGTCCTCGACCAGGTCGCCGGCTCCCAGCAGCTGGGCATCCGCGATGCCGACACCGGTGCCGCACCCACAGCCCACACCCTGAACGTCGACCTCGCGGCCGTCAACCGGCGCGTCCGCGATCTCGCCGCGGCCCAGTCCGCCGACATCCGCGCGAGCCTGCAGGAGGCCGGGGTGACGATCGTCGAGGGGCGCGGCCGCCTGGACGGCCCGGACCGGATCGAGGTCCTCGACCCCGCCGGGAAGCGGATCGCGCAGCACGAGGCCGAGGTGATCCTGCTGGCCGTCGGCGCCCGGCCACGAGAGCTCGACAGCGCCCCGTGCGACGGCGAACGGATCCTGAACTGGACCCAGCTGTACGAGCTGGACTGCCTGCCCGAGCACCTGATCGTGGTCGGCTCAGGGGTCACCGGCGCCGAGTTCGCCAGCGCCTATCGGGCGCTGGGCACCAAGGTCACCCTGGTCTCCTCCCGAGAGAAGGTGCTGCCCGGCAGCGACGCGGACGCCGCCGACGTGCTGGAGGGAGCCTTCGCACGTCGCGGCGTCACCGTTCGTTCCCGCTCGCGAGCCGCCACCGCGCGGCGCACGGATGACGGGGTCCTCGTCACCCTCACCTCCGGCGAGGAGATCTCTGGCAGCCATGTGCTGATGGCCCTCGGAGGGATCCCCTGGACCGCAGACCTGGGACTGTGGACGGCTGGGGTGCGGGTGAAGGACTCCGGCCACATCGAGACCGACCGCGTCTCCCGCACCTCGGTGCGGGGGATCTACGCCGCCGGGGACTGCACCGGCGTGTACCCGCTCGCCTCCGTCGCCGCGATGCAGGGCCGGATCGCGATGCATCACGCCCTGGGAGACGCGGTCTCCCCGCTGATCGCGGCCCAGGTCTCCTCGGCCATCTTCACGAGCCCCGAGATCGCGGTGGTCGGGGTCAGCGAGCAGGAGGTGCTCAGCGGAGAGACGGCCGGGGAAGTGCTGGTGCTGGGTCTGGACACCAACCCACGGGCGAAGATGCAGGGGATCACGGAGGGGTTCGTGAAGCTGATCGTGCGTCCCGGCTCCCACACCGTGGTCGGCGCGGTCGTCGTCGCGCCGCGGGCCAGCGAGCTGATCCTGCCCTACACCCTCGCCGTCGCCCACCGGCTCACCGCCGAACAGGTCGCCGGCACGTTCACCGTCTATCCCTCGCTCACCGGCTCCCTGGCCGAGGTGGCCCGGCAGCGGCTGCTCGACGCCGAGGGCTGAACTGCCCCCGAGTCAGCCGGGGCCTGAGCTGCCCCAGAGTCACGAGCGCCCTGCTTCCACCGACGGAAGCAGGGCGCTCATGACTCGCGGGCAGCGGTGGACTGCGCGGGGTGGGGGTGTCAGTCGTCGATCTGGCAGAGCACGGCGCCTGCCGAGACCGTGGCGCCGATCTCCGCATTCAGACCCTTGACGACGCCGGAGCGGTGCGCGGAGATGGGCTGCTCCATCTTCATGGCCTCGAGCACCACGAGCAGATCGCCGTCGGAGACCGTCTGCCCCTCCTCGGCGACGACCTTCACGATCGTCCCCTGCATCGGCGCGGAGACGCTGTTGCCGCTGGCAGCGGTGCCGTCACCGGAAGCCCGGTGCTGACGCTTGCGACGCTGGCGCACCGCTGCCTGCGGTGCACGCAGCGAAGCGGGAAGGCTGATTTCGACCCGGCGCCCGTCGACCTCGACCACCACGGCCTCGCGATCCTCCGCCTCCTCAGGCTGAGTGGGCAGCGGTGCGGCCGGCAGATCGTTGTCGAAGGCGGACTCGATCCAGGTGGTGTGCACGGTGAAGGCCTGCTCGGGATCCTCGGGAGCGAAGGCCGGGTCCTCGACCACCTTGCGGTGGAAGGGGAGGACCGTCGGAATCCCTTCGATCGTGAACTCCGCGAGCGCGCGGCGGGAGCGCTCGAGCGCCTCCTGGCGGGTGGCTCCGGTGACGATGAGCTTGGCCAGCATCGAGTCGAAGGCACCGGAGACCTCGTCCCCGGTACGGACCCCCGTCTCGACCCGGACGCCCGGGCCCGAGGGCGCGTCGAAGCGCTGGATCCTGCCGGGAGCCGGCATGAAGCCGCGGCCCGGGTCCTCGCCGTTGATCCGGAACTCGAAGGAGTGCCCGCGCACCACAGGATCCTGGTCGCTGATGCGCTCGCCCGCGGCGATGCGCAGCTGCTCGCGCACCAGATCCACGCCTGCGATCTCCTCGGTCACCGGATGCTCGACCTGGAGCCGGGTGTTGACCTCGAGGAAGGAGATGGTGCCGTCCTTGCCGACCAGGAACTCGCAGGTGCCGGCACCGACATAGCCCGCCTCCCGCATGATCGCCTTCGAGGAGGAGATCAGCTGGGCATTCTGCTGGTCGCTGAGGAACGGCGCAGGTGCTTCCTCGACCAGCTTCTGGTGGCGGCGCTGCAGCGAGCAGTCACGGGTGGAGACCACCTGGACGTTGCCGTGCATGTCCGCCAGGCACTGGGTCTCGACGTGGCGGGGGGAGTCCAGGAAGCGCTCGACGAAGCACTCCCCGCGGCCGAAGGCGGAGACGGCCTCACGCACTGCCGAGTCGAACAGCTCGCGCACCTCGGACTCCTCGCGCGCCACCTTCAGCCCGCGCCCGCCGCCGCCGAATGCTGCTTTGATCGCGATCGGCAGGCCGTGCTCGCGGGCGAAGTCGACGACTTCGTCGGAGTTCTGCACCGGGTCCTTGGTACCGGCGACCAGCGGAGCCCCGGCCTTCTGCGCGATGTGCCGGGCGGAGACCTTGTCGCCGAGCTTCTCGATGGCGGAGGGGGGCGGGCCGATCCAGGTCAGCCCGGCGTCGATCACCGCCTGCGCGAAATCGGCGCGCTCGGAGAGGAAGCCGTAGCCGGGATGGACCGCGTCGGCGCCGGAGCGCTTCGCGATGTCCAGGATCTTGTCGACGACCAGGTAGGAGCTGGCGGCGGTGCTGCCGCCCAGCGCGTAGGCCTCGTCAGCGATCTGCGTGTGCAGAGCGTCACGGTCGGGATCGGCGTAGACGGCGACGGAGCGGAGCCCGGCGTCCCGGCAGGCCCGTGCGACCCGCACCGCGATCTCTCCACGGTTGGCGATGAGCACCGTGGACAGGGGGCGGGGCTTGGAGGAGCGTGCGGGCATTGGGGAGGGTTCCTTCCGGGAGTCAGCAGTGGCCGAGTCTAGTACCGCGGGCGTTCAGACGGCGCCAGGGCCCGCAGGGCCGCCGACGGGGATCTCGCCCCACAGCTGGTGCACGCCCAGGCCGATCTCGTCCAGCATCCTGCGCAGCAGCGGCAGGGAGAGGCCGACGACGGCGTGCGGGTCGCCGTCGACGCGCTCGATGAAGGGGCCTCCCACACCGTCGAGGGTGAAGCCGCCGGCCACCCCGAGCGGCTCACCGGTGGCGATGTAGGCGTCGATCTCCTCGTCGCTGAGCGCGGCGAAGCTGATCTGGCAGCTCGCCGTCGCGCCGAAGGTCGCGCCGGTGCCGCCGTCCTCCTCGTCGCGGTCGTCGACCATCCAATGCCCGGAGTGGAGCACCGCGGAGCGCCCGCGCATGGCCTGCCAGCGCTCCCGCGCGCGCTCCGCGGTCAACGGCTTGCCGATCACCTCGCCGTCCAGCTCGAGCATCGAGTCGCAGCCCAGCACCACATAGCCGCCCTCGCTGCGGGCGGTTGCCGCGAGGGCCTTCTCCCGAGCCAGCAGCAGCACCTCCTCCTCCGCGGTGAGCTGATCCTCCGGATCGCCGGATGCGGCAGCCCGTTCGCGAGCGCCGGCGAGGATCGCCTCCTCATCGAGGTCGACCGGCATCGCAGTGTGCTCGATGCGGGCGGCGCGGAGGGTGGCGCGCCGTCCCGCCGAGGCGGAGGCGAGCAGCAGCAGCGGATCGTGATCGGACGGCGAGAGCACGTCGTTCTCGGGCTGGGGATCGGAGTGGGTCATCGCAGGGCCTCCTCGAGGACGGACAGGGGCAGGCTGCCCAGCTGCAGGGCACGTCGGTGGAAATCTCGGGCGGGCTCGCTCGTCGCGGCCCGCAGCTGCTCCCAGACCCGTTGCCCGATCTTGTAGGAGGGGGCCTGACCGGGCCATCCCAGGTAGCGGTTGAGCTCGAAGCGCTGCTCGGCCTCGGTCACGCCCCAGTGGGCGCTTATGAAGTCCCAGGCCTTCTCGAAGCTCCAGGCACCTCCCGCGGAGCCGGCGAGCCCGTCCGGCATCGACAGCCCGCAGTGCAGGCCGATGTCCAGCACCACCCGGCCTGCGCGCAGGCGCTGTGCATCGAGCATCCCCAGCCGGTCGCCGTCATCGGAGAGATGGCCGAGCTGGTCCATCAGCCGCTCCGCATAGAGGGCCCAGCCCTCGCCGTGGCCGGAGACCCAGCACATCATCGCGCGCCAGCGGTTCAGCGTGCTCGCCTGGAGGGTCTGTGTGCCGACCTGCAGGTGATGCCCGGGGACCCCCTCGTGGTAGACGGTCGTGGTCTCCAGCCAGGTGTGGAACTCGGTGGTTCCGGTCGGGACGTCCCACCACATTCGGCCGGGGCGGGTGAGGTCCTCGCTGGGGCCGGTGTAGTAGATGCCGCCGGAGCCGGTGCGGGCGATTCTGCATTCGAGCCGGCGCAGGGGCTCAGGGATGTCGAAGTGGGTACCGGCGAGGTCCTCGATCGCGCGGTCGCTGAGGTCCTGCATCCAGCTGCGCAGCTCCTCGGTGCCGTGGAGGATCCGGCTCGGGTCGGCGTTCAGAGCGGCTTTGGCCGCGGCCACTGAGCGACCTCCGCCGGTGCCGGCACGGGCGTTGATGCGCTCGGCGACCTCCTCCTGTTCGGCGACCACGGAGCGCAGCTCCTCGATGCCCCAGGCGTAGGTCTCGTCGATGTCGATGTCGGTCCCCAGGAAGGTACGGGAGGCCAGGGCGTAGGCGTCTCGCCCGACGGCGTCGCGCTCGGGGGCGCGCGGGGCGAGCGCCTCCAGCTGGTCCGCGAGGTCGAGATAGCCGCGGGCGGCGGTGCCCGCCGCCTCCGCGACCCGTGCGCGCTGGGTGTCGTCGCCCACGGCATCCCGGGCGAAGCCGGCGAAGAAGCCGTCCTCGGCGGCGTAGCCGCGCGCCTGCTCCGCTCCGAGCAGGAGCTGGCGGCGGGAGGAGACGACGCCGTGGCTCGCGGCCTCCTGCAGCGACTGGACCCAGGTGCTCAGCGTGTGCGGCATCGCCTGCATGCGCTGGGCGATGTCATGCCAGTCGGCGGCAGTCTCGGTGGGCATCTGATCGAGCACATCGCGGGACTGCAGCGGGGAGGCGAGGTTGTTGACGGCCGAGATGTCCAGCCGCTGCTCGGCGCGCTCGATCTCGAGGCCCAGCCGCTCGTTGAGTGCGGCGCGGGTGACGGTGTCCACCGCGTCCTGGTCGGGGATCTCCGCGACTCGCGATAACAGGGTCCGCGCGGCCTCCGTGCGCTCATCGACAGCGGCCGGGGAGTAGTCGGTGACCTCGGTGTCGTACCCGGAGATGCCGAGCGAGGTGGCGAGGAAAGGGTCCAGACGGGCGCTCAGCTCGACGTACTCGTCGGCCAGTCGGTCCAGGGCGGAGGCAGTGCGCACGGGGGCGGCGGAAGCAGGCTCAGGCATGCGCCGCAGTCTAGTGCGGAGCGCGACCGGTTCAGCCGGTTCAGCGATCCGAGAACTGCCAGGCTGCGGGGGAGGGCAGACCCCTCAGACCGTGGGCACGGGGATGGCCGTGCACGGGGTCGGCCCACGCGCCGGCGCCCGCGCCCTGGCCTTCGGCGAGGGTGCGCTCCTCAGCCTCCAGGCGGCTGGTGACGCTCATTGCGGAGATCACCACCGCGATCGCGGCGAGCTCGTCGTCGCGTAGGTATCCCTGCACGAGTCGGACATCCGAGGGACGCACCGGGCTGGTGCCGGTGGGGCCTCCCTGCTGGTTGCCGGCAGGGTCCGTCGTGGTCTGCGGGGCTGTCACAGCGGGATGTTCCCGTGCTTCTTGGTGGGCAGGGTGTCCCGCTTGGTGCGCAGCGCGCGCAGCGCCCGGGCCACCTCCAGCCGGGTGTCGGCGGGACGGATCACGCCGTCGATCCAGCCGCGCTCGGCGGCGGTGTACGGGTTGGCGAACTGCTCGTCGTACTCGGCCTCGAAGCGCTTACGCTCGGACTCGACGTCCCCGCCCTGCTCGGCCACCTGGCGCAGATCGCCCCGGTGGAGGATGTTCACCGCGCCCTGGGAGCCCATCACAGCGATCTGTGCGGTGGGCCAGGCGAGGTTGATGTCCGCGCCGAGCTCCTTCGAACCCATCACGATGTACGCGCCGCCGTAGGCCTTGCGGGTGATCACGGTGATCAGCGGGACCGTCGCCTCGGCATAGGCGTACAGCAGCTTCGCGCCGCGGCGGATGATCCCGCCGTACTCCTGATCGGTGCCGGGGAGGAACCCGGGCACGTCCACGAAGGTCAGCACCGGGATGTTGTTCGCATCGCACAGCCGCACGAAGCGCGCCGCCTTCTCGGAGGCGTCGATGTCCAGGGTGCCTGCCAGGTGCGAGGGCTGGTTGGCGATGATGCCCACGCTGTGTCCCTCGACGCGGCCGAAGCCCACCAGGATGTTGCGAGCGAACAGCGGCTGGACCTCGAGGAACTCCTCGTCGTCGAGCACTGCCCGCAGCACCGTGAGCATGTCGTACGGCTGGTTCGGCGAATCCGGCACCAGGGCGTCCAGGGCGGTGTCCGCCGGGGTGTGGTCCTGCTCGAAGCGCACCGGGAAGGAGGGAGCGGGGCTCAGTGTGTTGGCCGGGAGGTAGCTGAGCAGGTCCTTGACGTACTCGATGGCCTCGGCCTCGTCGGGCGCCATGTAGTGGGCGACTCCCGAGCGGGAGGAGTGGGTGCGCGCGCCGCCGAGCTCCTCGAAGCCGACGTCCTCCCCGGTGACCGTGCGGATCACGTCGGGGCCGGTGATGAACATGTGGGAGGTCTTCTCGACCATCACGATGATGTCCGTCAGCGCCGGGGAGTACACGGCGCCGCCGGCGGCCGGGCCCATGATCAGCGAGATCTGAGGGATCACTCCGGAGGCGCGGGTGTTGCGCTTGAAGATCCCGGCGAACATCGCGAGCGAGGCCACACCCTCCTGGATGCGGGCGCCGCCGCCGTCGAGGATGCCGATGATCGGCACGCCGGTGCTCAGCGCGAGGTCCTGGATCTTCTGGATCTTGCGACCATGGGCCTCGCCGAGGGAGCCACCGAAGACGGTGAAGTCCTGTGAGTACACGCACACCTGGCGGCCATCGATCGTGCCGTAGCCCGTGACGATGCCGTCCCCGGCAGGTCGCTTGGCATCGATCCCGAAGCTGCGGGCCTGATGGCGCACGAAGCGGTCAGTCTCCACGAAGGAGCCGTCATCCAGCAGGTCTGAGATCCGTTCCCGGGCGGTCTTCTTGCCCCGGGCATGCTGCTTCTGGACCGCGAGCTCATCGGCGGCGGAGACCGCAGCGGCGTCACGCTCGCGCAGGTCCTCGAGTCGCTGGGCGGTGGTGAGCGGCCGCGGAGCGTCGGTCACGGAGCCTCCTGCTGCGGCCTGCAAGGCCGCGTAGTGATCCGGCGGATGGACATCGGGATACTACGCTACGGAGGTCCGACGGCGGTCGCTCACGCCTGCAGACGGCACCTGCGTGCGCGGCGGCTCGGAGATCAGCGAGGTGCACACCAGGGGGCAGGATGAGCGGCACGACGAGGAGCGGTATGACGAGCACAGCCGGCGCAGCGGGGCCCGGCAGCTCCGGGTCGCGAGACCCGGCGGCAGCGCAGACCCCGGCAGCCGCGCAGCCCCCCGCAGCCGCGCAGCCCCCTGCAGGCGCGGAGCCCGCCGCAGCTACGCAAACGCCCGCTGCGCAAACGCCCGCAGTCGCGCAGCCGCCCGCAGCCGCGCGGCCGCCCGCAGAGGCGCAGCCCGCCATCCTGCGGGAGGGCACGGTCACCTCGACCCAGGACGAGGCGGCGCGCCGCCTGACCGAGGGGCTGGCGCCGCCCTTCGCGCTCACCGCCCGCCGGCAGACGGCCGGCCGGGGGCGTCTCGGCCGAGCCTTCGCGAGCCCCGAGGGGTCCAGCCTGTCCCTCACCTACGCCCACCGCAGCGACCTGGCACCCGCCGCCCGCGGGTGGTTCCCACTGGCAGCCGGGCTGGCCGCGGTCTCCGCCCTCAGCGAGGTGCTCGGCCTGCGGGCGACTGAGGAGATCGGCCTCAAGTGGCCCAATGACCTGCACACGGCGGATGGTCGGAAGCTCGGGGGGATCCTGGTCGAAGGGCGCGGGGCGCAATCGGTGCTGGTCGGCATCGGTCTGAACCTGCGCGGGCCGGTGCGTCAGCAGGACGGCACCGTCGTGCCCGGCGCGGCCTGGCTGCGGGGAGCGGGCGGTCTGCGCCCGACGAGGGTGTCAGGCAGCACTGTCCTGCCGGAAGACCTGCCGGAAGACCTGCCGGAAGACCTGCCGGATGGCCTGCATGATGAGGAGCTGCGGGAGCGGCTCGAGAGATCGCTGGTGACGGCGCTCGCTCAGGAGCTCGCTCGCCTCGAGTCCACAGGGGGAGACGGCGTCCGCTCAGGGACCCACGACCGCTACACTATGACGTGCCTCACATTGGGGCGTCATGTGCGCATCGATCCGTTGGGGGATCTTGACACAGGGGGAGATCGATCGAGCTCCTGGCACGGCCTCGCCACGAAGGTGGACGGCTCCGGCAGGCTGGTCGTCGATCGCAAAGGCGTCGGGCAGGTGGCCGTGGATGTCGGTGATGTGAGGCATCTGAGGCCCGGGCAGTCCCCGTGACCACAGTCAGAACTTGAAGGACATCGAGCAGGAGGAGCACGTCACGTGACCGGAGGGATGGAAGACCTGAAGCGCATCGCGGGACAGGAGCGGAGCGCCGCTCCCCGTGAGCCTTCGTCGGTGCCGCAAGGAGCCATCCCGGTGGAGAACGAGCCCGTGGAGAACCAGCCTGTGGAGAACCAGCCTGTGGAGAGCGCCCCCGTGGAGAACATGCCTGTCGAGAACATGCCGGTCGAGAAGATCCCTCTGGAGGACATCCCCGTGGAGAGCGTCCCGGTGGAGACTGCGGAGCTGCCGGACCTCTCGGAGTCCGGCTCGGGACAGGCCTCGCTGGATGATCGGGAGATCCTCGACCTCAACAAGCGCTTCGCCGCTGTGCGCCGCAGCGTCGGCGCCCTCGAGAAGGTGCTGCTGCAGGGCCCGCGCAAGTACTCGCGCCGGGATCTCGCCGATCAGCAGGACATCCCCGAACGCCTCACCTCCGTGTACTGGCGCTCGCTGGGCTTCACCCCGGTGGACGAGGACACCGTCGTCTTCACCGAGGAGGACGCCTACGCGATCGGTGATCTCGCCGCGATCGTCGAGGAGGGGGTGATCACGGAGAGAGCCTTCGCGAGCATCTCCCGCGGACTGGGCTTCCACATGGGCCGACTGGCGATGTGGATCACCGAGGCCCTCGTGGACGAGGCGAAGTATGCCGACGGCCTCGACGACGCCCAGGCCCGTCAGCAGATGCTCGACTCGATCCCGGAGCTGCTGGAAGTCTTCGAATCTCAGGTGATGTTCACCTTCCGGCGGCAGCTCGCCGCCTATGCGGCCCGTGCCGGCAGCGAGGTCCTGCACCGCGACACCGATGAGCTGTTCCCGCTCCACCGAGCCATCGGCTTCGCGGACCTGGTCCAGTTCACCCGCCTCGCCCAGGATCTGCCCGGTGCCGAGCTGGCCGACATGGTCGGCCGCTTCGAGTCGGTGAGCCGGGACCTCATCTCTGTAGGCGGTGGCAGGGTGGTCAAGACGGTGGGCGACGAGATCATGTTCCTCGCCGACACGCCCGAGGACGGCGCCCAGATCGCAGTCAGCCTCGCCGAGACCATCACCGCCTCGCCCGACCTTCCGCCGGTGCGGGTGGGACTGGCCTGGGGATCGATGTTCTCCCGATATGGGGACGTGTTCGGCCCCACCGTCAACCTCGCCGCACGCATGGAGTCCGTGGCGCGGCCGGGATCCGTGCTGGTCGATGCGGACACCGCCGCGGCGGTGAGCCAGGCACTGCCCGGCGGGTTCGCGCTCTCCGACGGTGAAGAGGTCGAGCTCCACGGGATCGGCAACGTGCACGTCCAGGAGATGCGACGCGACCGCTCGACGCCCTTGGACATGGGCCTGTGAGCCGCCGCCCCTGGTCGGCGCGGGAACCCGGGCCCGCCGTGCTCGCGACAGCGCTGTGAGGGGAGCTGGGATGATGGCCAGGCGCCCGGCCCGCACCCCGGGTCGGGCGGCCCCTGCCGGCATCGTCGTAGGATGGAACGCGTGACACGACTGCTACTCGTCGAGGACGACTCGGCCATCGCCGAACCACTCTCCCGCGCACTGGACCGGGAGGGCTACACCGTGACCCGCGCATCACGGGGGATGGACGCGCTCGCGATCGCGGCGGGACCCGAGCCGATCGACCTGGTCATCCTCGATCTCGGGCTGCCGGACCTCGACGGTCTCGAGGTCGCCCGTCGACTGCGGAAGGGCGGGCTCGAGTCTCCGATCCTGATCCTCACCGCCCGCGCCGACGAGGTCGACGCGGTGGTGGGCCTCGACGCCGGCGCCGACGACTACGTCACCAAACCCTTCCGCCTCGGCGAGCTCCAGGCCCGTATCCGGGCCCTCATGCGGCGCTCCCAGGCGATGGAGGACTCCGGTGACAGCTTCGATGTCAACGGGGTGATGCTCGATGTCTCCGCCCGCCGCGCCTACGCCGACGGCGAGGAGCTGAGCCTCTCCGCCAAGGAGTACGACCTGCTGACCGTGCTGGTGCGGGAGTCCGGCAGCGTCGTCACCCGCGACGATCTGATGCGCGAGGTGTGGGGCGCCGAATGGTGGGGCTCCACCAAGACTCTGGACATGCACGTCTCCTGGCTGCGTCGCAAGCTCGGCGACGACGCCACCGATCCCCGCCGGATCACCACGGTGAGGGGAGTGGGCTTCCGCTTCGAGACCGGCGCGGAGAGCTGACCGGTGCGGCAGCGAGTGCTGCAGGCCACCATCATCACCGTGCTCCTGGCCGTGCTCATGCTCGGCATCCCGCTGGGTTACTCGTGGCTGACGCTGGCACGGCAGAGCCTCACCAACCAGGCTAACCAGATCGTCGACCTCGTGCGCATCGACACCGAGGCACGGCTCCAGGAGGGCCTCGAGATCGACGATGCGCTGCTCCAGCGCCATGTCGACGCGCAGACGGACCTCAACATCGCGATCACGGTGACCCACGACGGCACCACCTACACCGCCGGTGACCCCCCGGAGGGCAAGTCGGAGAGGGTCACCACCAACGGCGCCTCCGGACAGTCGGTCGCCGTGTACATCCCGGAGTCCGACGTGCGCGCGCACACCGCCAGCGCCTGGGTGCTGATCACCGTCGCCGGACTCGCAGCGCTCTCCATCGGCGTCTCCGTGGCGCTGTGGCAGGCGCAACGGATCTCGATGCCGCTGGCCCGGCTGAGCCAGCGCGCCGAAGAGATGGGCTCCGGTCGCTCCCGCGGCCCCTGGCACGCCTCCGGGATCGCCGAGATCGACGACGTCGCCGAGGAGCTCGCCCGCTCCGGCGCGATGCTCAACGAACGCCTCGAGGCGGAGAGCCGGCTGGCCTCCGACGCCTCCCATCAGCTGCGCACCCCGCTGACCGCGCTGTCGATGCGCCTGGACGAGATCCTCGCGACCAGCTCCGAGGAGTGGGTGCGCGAGGAGGCCCGCATCTCCCTCGAGCAGATCGACCGCCTCACCGAGGTGGTGCACGACCTCATCAACGCCCCGCGCTCCTCCCAACGCCGCACCCCCGGCGTGGTCGAGCTGCGCAACGTGCTCACCCAGCAGAGCGAGGAGTGGTCCCCGGCGTACCGGCGTGCCCACCGGGAGCTGCGGGTGCAGGTCCCGCGCAGCGCCGCAGTCTGGGGATCGACCGGTCCGCTCACCCAGGTGATCGCCACCCTGGTGGAGAACGCACTCGCCCACGGCGCCGGGCGCACCACCGTGAAGGTGCGCCGCAACGATCACTCGACCGTGGTCGAGGTCTCCGACGAGGGCGGTGGCATCGATCCCGAGCTCGGCGCCCGGATCTTCGAGCGCGCCGTCTCCGGGCGGAGCTCGAGCGGCACCGGCGTGGGGCTCGCGCTCGCACGCACCCTGGTCGAGGACGACGGCGGGCGCCTCGAGCTGCTCACCGAGAGCCCCACCACCTTCGGCGTGTTCCTGATCTCCGCACCCGGTGACGATGGCGGCGAGGACGACGTCGAGGAGAAGCGCAGCGGCCGGGGCGCGAGAGCCCCTCGCGAGCATCGCGGCGGACGGCTCGCGAAGGCCGCCCGCGGGGTCCGCGCCGACATGACGCCCAGCGCCGCACAGCGGCAGCGCTCCGGTGGGGACGACCTCGATTCCCTCCCCCAGGGGTCCGTGGTCCGGCGCCGCCCGCGCTCACGCAGCTGACCTCGTACACTGGCCGCCGTGCCGATCACCCCGCCCCGCCCAGAGCAGACCACTGCTCCCACTACGGCAGCCGCCCCCGATGCCGCGGCCACCCCCGAGAGCCCGACGGGTGCCCGCAGCGTCGGCCTCATCGGCGCCGGGCAGCTGGCCCGGATGATGATCGGCCCCGCGATCGAGCTGGGCCTCACCACGCCGGTGCTGGCCACTGACCCTGCGGAGAGCGCTGCGGCCGTCGCCGCCGAGGTCCGGATCGGTCGGCATGACGACGAGCAGGCGGTCAGTGACCTGGCCGCCGAGGTCGACGTGATCACCTTCGACCACGAGCACGTGCCCACACAGATCCTCGAACGCATCGAGGGTGCCGGGCTCGCCGCGGTCCGGCCCGGCCCCGCGGCTCTCGTCCACGCCCAGGACAAGCTGGTGATGCGCGAGCGTCTCACCGCGCTGGGCCACCCCTGCCCGCGCTGGTGGCGGATCAGCTCCGTGGCGGACCTGGAGAACGCGCTCGCCGAGAGCGATGGCCGGATCGTGATCAAGACCCCCCGCGGCGGCTACGACGCCCATGGCGTGCGGATCATCGAGAGCGCCGACCAGGCCCAGGACTGGCTCGCCGAGCACGGCGAGCTGCTCGCCGAGGTGCTGGTGCCCTTCACCCGCGAGCTCTCCGCCCAGGTCGCACGGCGCCCCGGAGGAGAGGCCGTGGCCTACCCCGTGGTCCAGTCGGTGCAGAAGGACGGTGTCTGCTACGAGGTGGTCGCGCCCGCGCCCGGCCTCGACGCGGCCGGCCAGCAGCGGATCCAGGCCCTCGCGCTCGCCATCGCGGAAGATCTCCAGGTCACCGGCATGCTCGCTGTCGAGCTGTTCGAGACGTCCGACGGGCAGGTGCTGGTCAACGAACTCGCCATGCGTCCCCACAACACCGGCCACTGGTCCATGGACGGTGCCATCACCGGCCAGTTCGAGCAGCACCTGCGAGCGGTCGCCGATCTGCCCCTCGGCGCCACCACCCCGGTCGCACCGGTCTCGGTGATGGTGAACCTGCTCGCCGGTGCTGCCGAGGACCTCGCCCCCGGCGCACACGCCGCGCTCGCCGCCGATCCGGAGCTGAAGATCCACCTCTACGGCAAGTCCGTGCGACCCGGTCGCAAGATCGGGCACGTCACCCTCACCGGCACGGACGCGGACGAGCTGCTCGAGCGCGCCCACCGGGCCGAACGACTGATCATCGACGGGCCCGCGCCCGTCACCGCAGCGCCTGCCACAGGCGCGCCCGCCACCGCAGTGCCCGCCACCGGCGCGCCCCTCACTGTCGAGACCTCAGGAGAGACCCGATGACCGAGAACACCCTCCGCCCGCTGGTCGGCATCGTGATGGGCTCCGACTCCGACTACCCGGTGATGAAAGCCGCGGAGGAGGCGCTCGCCGAGTTCGAGATCGGAGCCACCGTCGAGGTGATCTCCGCCCACCGGATGCCCGAGGACATGGTCACCTGGGGCCGCAGCGCCGCCGAGCGCGGGCTGCGGGTGGTGATCGCCGGAGCAGGCGGCGCCGCCCACCTGCCCGGCATGCTCGCCTCCCTCACCCCCCTGCCCGTGATCGGGGTGCCAGTGCCGCTGAAGCATCTCGACGGCATGGACTCCCTGCTGTCGATCGTGCAGATGCCCGCCGGGGTGCCGGTCGCGACCGTCTCCATCGGCGGAGCGCGCAACGCCGGACTGCTCGCGGCCCGGATCCTCGCCGCCGGCGCTGATCAGGAAGCGGAGCGCCTCCGGGAGCGGATGATCGCCTTCCAGGCGGAGCTGCGAGAGGTCGCGCTCGCCAAGGGGGAGAAGCTGCGCGCCTCGCGGTGACTCAGCCCGCCAGGTGAGAACGCGGTGAGGATCGTGTGCACGTTCTCCCATCACGCTGCATCGCAGGGCGTTCCTCCCGATCATCGGCCAGTGCTCGCGGTATCGTCGGCTCCATGAGCGATACCCCTGCCTACCGGGTCGCCCCGGGGGCCGACATCTCGGACGACGCGACCATCGGCGACGGCAGCTCCGTCTGGCATCTTGCCCAGGTGCGCGAGGGCGCCCGGCTCGGGACGGACTGCGTGATCGGCCGCGGTGCCTACATCGGCTCCGGGGTGCAGATGGGCAACGGCTGCAAGGTCCAGAACTATGCGCTGGTGTACGAGCCCGCGAAGCTCGCCGACGGCGTCTTCGTCGGCCCCGCCGCAGTGTTCACCAACGACCACTTCCCGCGAGCGGTCAACCCGGATCTCACCCCGAAGTCCGCCTCCGACTGGGAGCCCGTCGGCGTGACCTGCGAGACCGGCGCCTCGATCGGAGCCCGCGCCGTCTGCGTGGCTCCGGTGACCATCGGTGCCTGGGCGATGGTCGCCGCGGGCGCCACCGTGGTCAAGGACGTCCCCCCGCACGCGCTGGTGGCGGGCGTTCCGGCCCGGCGCCTCGGCTGGGTGGGCCGCTCCGGCGAGAAGCTGATCCCTTCCTCCGACGGGACCGATGCCTGGATATGCCCCACCACGGGCGAGTGGTACATCCACGATGACTCCACCGGCGGGCTGCTGCTCGCCTCCTCACCCTTGGCCGACGCGCCGCGCCCGGCCACCCTCACCGACCCCGATGGACAGGATGGACTCCCCGCATGAACAGCGAACTCACGATGATCCCGCCGGCGAAGCCGATCATCGGCCAGGAGGAGCGGGACGCAGTGGATCGCGTGCTGGCCTCGGGCATGGTGGCGCAGGGACCGGAGGTCGCGGCGTTCGAGCAGGAGTTCTCCGCCGCGCTGGCGGGTGGCCGTGAGGTGGTGGCGGTGAACTCGGGCACCTCGGGTCAGCATCTGGGGATGCTGGCGCTGGGCCTGAAGCCCGGTGATGAGGTGATCGTGCCGTCGTTCACCTTCGCGGCGACGGCGAACACGGTGGCTGTGTCGGGCGGTGTCCCGGTGTTCGTGGATGTGGATCCGGAGACGTTCACGGTGGATCCCGCGGCGATCGAGGCGGCGGTCACGGAGCGGACGGTCGGGATCCAGCCGGTGCACCTGTATGGGCATCCCGCGCCGATGGACCAGATCCTGGCGATCGCGGCGAAGCATGGTCTGTGGGTGTTCGAGGATGCGGCGCAGGCCCATGGCGCGACCTGGCAGGGTGCCCAGGTGGGCACCTTCGGGCAGGGTGGGATGTACTCGCTGTATCCCACGAAGAACATGACCTCGGGGGAGGGTGGGATGGTCTCCTGCGCCACGCCGGAGATCGCGCGTCAGGTGAGGCTGCTGCGCAACCAGGGGATGGAGAAGCAGTACGCGAACGAGGTCGCCGGGTTCAACAACCGGATGACGGATATCCATGCGGCCATCGGGCGGGTCCAGCTGGGCAAGCTCCCGGCGTGGACGGCGACGCGGCAGGAGAACGCACGGTTCTTCGATGCGAATCTGACCGGTGTGGTGACGCCGGTGGTGCGTGAGGGTGCGACGCATGTGTATCACCAGTACACGATCCGGATCGAGGGCGCGACGGCGGCGGAGCGGGATGCCTTCGCGGCTGCTCTGCGGGAGGAGCACAAGGTGGGCTGCGGGGTGTACTACCCGACCCCGGTGCATCGCCTGGAGACGTTCAAGACTGAGGTCGATCTGCCGGTGACGGAGATGTTGGCGGAGGAGGTGCTGTCGTTGCCGGTGCATCCGAGCATCTCGGAGCTGGATCGGGAGCGGATCGTGGCGGCTGTGAACACTGTGGCGAAGGCGGGGGCATGAGCATGCTGGGCAGGAAGAAGACGCTGCGAGCCGGGCTGATCGGGCTGGGGATGATGGGGCGCCATCACGCGCGGAACCTTCGCGCGCTGGAGGGCGTGGAGCTGGTTGCAGCGGCGGATGCCCACGGCGATCCCCATGGTGCGGCTCCTGGGCTGGAGGTGCTCCCGGATGTGGAGGCGCTGATCGCGGCGGGGATCGACTATGCGGTGGTCGCGGTGCCGACGCAGTTCCATCGTGATGTCGCGATCGCGCTGGCGGAGGCCGGGGTGCACACCCTGGTGGAGAAGCCGCTGGCCTTTGACATCGGGGAGGCGGAGGAGATCACCGCCGCGTTCGAGAAGGCTGGCCTGGTCGGGGCGGTGGGGTATATCGAGCGGTACAACCCTGCGCTGCAGGAGATGCGTCGCCGGATCGCCGAGGGCCAGCTGGGGGAGATCTACCAGATCGTCACTCGTCGGCAGGGCGGATTCCCGGCCCGGATCGCGGATGTCGGGGTCGTGAAGGACCTCGCCACGCATGATCTGGATCTGACGGCGTGGGTCGCGCAGTCGCCCTATGCCTCGGTCGCGGCGACGTCGACCCGTCGCTCCGGCCGGGAGGACGAGGACATGGTCTCCGTCGCGGGCCGGTTGGAGGATGGCACGATCACCAATCATCTGGTGAACTGGCTGACGCCGTTCAAGGAGCGGGTCACGGTGGTCACGGGGGAGAAGGGCGCTCTGGTGGGCGACACCCTGAACGCGGATCTCACCTTCCACGCGAATGCTGATGCGGCGACGAACCTGTGGGAGTCGATGGCGTCGTTCCGGGGTGTCAGCGAGGGTGACTCGATCACCTACGCGCTGCAGCGTCACGAGCCGCTCGCGACCGAGCACCGGGCCTTCCGCGACGCGATCAACGGGGACCCCTCGAACATCGTCACCATGCGCGAGGGCCTGCACACCGTCCGCACCGTCGAAGCCGTGCTCGAGAGCGCGGAGAACGCGAAGGTCGTCGAACTCTGAGTCGACCCGACACATAGCCGCGAGGCCGTCCCGGAACGCATCCGTTCCGGGACGGCCTCGCTGCTCATATGCGTCAGCGCAGAAGGGTGCCGTAGTGCTCTGCCAGCGCTGCGGCTCCTGCATCCACGCTGCGGTCACGGATCACGAAGCTCCGGGCAGCCTCACCGATCTGCGCCCGCATCGCCGGCCCGTCCGGAAGCCACTGGCGCAGCGCCTGGGCGACGTCTGCCGGCTGCGGATCTGCGCTGAGGACCGCTCCGGTGACTCCATCGTCCACCATCTCCGCCTTGCCATCGTCGCCGCTGACGACCGCGGCCATCCCGCAGGACTGCGCCTCGAGGATCACCAGCCCGGCCCCCTCGCTGTGGGACAGCAGGAGGAGCACGTCGGACCGACGCATGTGCTCGCGCACCCCGTCACGATCGGTGCGCCCTGCGAAGCGGATGTGAGCGCTGCCCGCAGCCTGTTCCTCGAGCGTCCGGCGCAGGGGCCCCTCGCCGAGGATGACCAGCTCGTGGGGAACATCTCGTGAGAGCTCCTGGGAGGCACGGATCACGAGGTCGACACGCTTCTGCGGGATCAGGCCGCCGACATAGAGGAGGCGCGCGGGTCGATCCTCCGTGTCGGCCGCCGGGGCAGGGGTGAAGAAGTCGGTATCGATGCCCTGGTAATGGACATGGAGATGCTCGGACGACGCACCGGCGGAGACAGCCAGCCTGCGCTGATGGTCGCTCACAGCGAGCAGCAGCTGCGAATGCTCGAAGGCGCGACGCACCTCGCGCGCGTGGACCCGCTGGAGCCCGCGCGGCCCCACACGACCTGCATGGACGACATCGGTCCCGTGCAAGGTGGTGACCAGGGGGGTGCCCATCGCCCTGGCCGCCCGGATCGCGCCGCTGCTCCAGGTCCCATGGTGCTGATGGATCAGATCAGGCTGCAGTCGCATCAGCACCGCGGTCTGGAGCGGCATCGCCAGCTTGGCGAGTGAGGCGCGGGCGCGGTAGGAGACGGGAAGGTCGAGGGCGGCCGTGGCGGGGATGACCGTCTCTCCCGGTTCGATCGAGGCCGCGAGCGGCACGGCATGGAAGCGATATGGCGCGCGGCGGCGGAGGAGTGCCTCGGCGTGCGCGGTGACGAAGTAGGTAGGGGGGATCGCCAGCAGAGCGGTGGTGAGCGCGACGTGCGCGCTCTCATGCGTCGTGGTCAATCCCGGCCTCGTCTCTTCTTGGTCACATCTGCCCTCGGTGCGCGGCAGGCGTCCTGATCCTACCGAGACCGTCGCCTAGCATGGCGATGTTCAGAACCGACGGCCCTGCCCCGGCCGATCGACGTGGAGGGGGCGACCTGATGGCGAAGAAGGGCTGGCTCGTCGACCGCTTCCAGCGTCTGATGCAGAAGTACCCCACGCTCCGGCACATCGCCACGCTCGCCTCGGGGACCGCGATCGCTCAGATGATCGCGCTGGGCGCCTCGATGATCACGGCACGACTCTTCACCCCGGAGACCTTCGGCCAGTTCGCGATCTACGGATCGATCGTGTCGATCGTTGCGACCATCGCCTCGCTGCGCATGGATCTGACCATCGTGCTGCCTGACAACGACGACTCGGCGCGCCGCATCGCGAAGATCGGGACCGTCTCGAACGTGTTCTTCGCCGCTGGGGCATCTCTTGCGGCGTTCCTGCTCCATGACCTCATCGTGGACATCTACGGGAGCCGGGAGCTCGCGATCTGGATGCCCTTGGTGGGCCTCTCCATCTTCTTCCTGGCTCAGGTGACGGTGCTCCAGTACTGGTTCAACCGCAAGAAGGACTACCGCACGATCTCGCGGAACCGCATCCAGCAGATGGCCGGGTCCAGCGGTGGGCAGGTGACCGCCGGCCTCGCGGGCTTCACCACGCTGCCCGGGCTCATCATCGGCACGGCGATCGGACCCGCGTTCGCGTTCTTCAATCTGCGGCGGAAGTCCCAGGAGCTGCTCGCACCGATCCCGGAGGACACCCCGAGCAGCCTGGATCTCCTGCGGCGCTACAAGAAGATGCCGCTGCTGAATCTGCCCAACGCACTGATCGACGGTATCCGGCTGAACGGGATCCCGCTGATGATCGGCCTGGTGGCACTGGATTCGGTGGGCCAGTTCAGCCGTGCCTGGAGCATCTTGCAGGTGCCGATCGGGCTCATGAACGGCGCGATCTCCCAGGTCTTCTTCCAGAAGATGTCCACGGTGAAGCCCGGCGAGATGTACCCCCTGGTGAAAGCCACGATGATCCGCGCCATCCTGATCTCCATCGTCCCGTTCGGGCTGATCTACCTCGTCTCGCCATGGTTCTTCCTGCTCGTGTTCGGATCGCAATGGGATCTCTCCGGCGAGATCGCGCGAGCACTGACACCATGGCTGGCCATGCAGTTGGTGACCTCCCCGATCTCGACGCTCTTCGTGGTGACGGAGAACCAGATCTGGCTGCTCGGATTCTCGATCGTGTTCGCCGCCGCGCCGCTGAGCCTGCTGTACTTCTCCACTCTGCCGCTCGTCACTACCCTGACAATCGTCGGTGGGGTCATGGCCCTGCTGCTGGTCGGCCTGCTCGGCATGGCGCTGGTGGCGGCGCGCCGTTTCGATGCACGCCCTCACGAAGCGGCGCACGCGTCATGACAGACAAGAACCGTCAGAAGGGCTGCTCTATGCGCATCCTCATGATCACTGCTGCTCGAACGGACTCCGCCGGGCCGCTCTCCTTGGCGTCCGTCATCGAGCGGGCCCGCGCGCTGCAGGCCCAGGGCAACGAGGTCGCTGTCCTCCATCTGCGTGCTGCGCCGCTGCTGCGACGGGCTCGCTCGGCCCCGCAGCTGTCGACGGACGCCGGCATCGAGGTGCTGGGCGTCCAGGTTCCGCTGCTGAGCGGCCCCCTCCGTGGCCAGCTGCCGGGAGTGCTCCGGCGGGTGCTGCCCCGCGCGTTGCGTGCTCAGGGCTTCCTCCGTCCCGACCTGGTTGTGGCCGAGGCACAGCTTCCTGCGGCGAGCGCGGCGCAGGTCCTCTCGGTGCTCTCCGGGATCCCGCACCTCATCGTCGCCGCGGAGGAGCACGACACCGTGCCGAGCGGCCGGCGCGACAGGGAGATCCTCGGCCATGCGCTCCTGGAGGCCGTCGCAGTGGCCGCGACCCCGGATGTCGGGGTTCAGCTGCGGCGCCATTGGGTGCTGCCCCATCTGGAGACCCTCGCCGCAGAGAACCGGGAGGAGTGGGCCGCCGCACTCGATGCGCTCTCGCAGCGGGCACTTGCGACGGCCGTCGGTCCGCGAATGGTCTTCCATGCCCCCTATGTCCTCGCCCCCTCACCGACGACCGCGAGTCGGCAGCGTCCGAACATGATGCTCGAGGCGTTCAAGGCGAACGGCCACCGCGTCCATCTCATGACCGGGGATCCTGTGCAGCGCCGCCGCGACTTCGCGGATCTGCGACGTCGCCGCCGGGCAGGGCAGGAACTCTCCTTCGTGTACTCGGAGAACTCGACCCAGCCGAATCTGCTGTCCACGAGTGCTTTTCACGGGATCTCCCCGGTTCTGGAGGCGCTGCTGCTGGCGTGGTGCTCACGAGCTGGCATCCCCTTCGGCCAGTTCTATCGTGATGTGTACTGGCGCTACCCCGAGAAGCAGGCGAGCGTCGCACCCTTGCGACGCCTGGTGATGCAGGCCGGATACCGCTTCGACCTCCTGGCTCTGCGAGCGTTCGATGCGCACTTCTTCCTGCCGTCGAAGTCGATGGGGCCGGTCATCCCCGCGCCGGAATCGCGGTGCACCGAGCTGCCGCCGGGGGCGCAGATCCGGGATGCCGAGCCGGGGCAGGGTCTGCACCTGCTGTATATCGGCGGGGTCGGGCCGGGCCATGAGATCGACGAGTGCCTGGCCGCACTGCAGCGGGTCGAGAAGGTGAGCCTGACGATGGTGGTCCCGCCCACCGCGTGGGAGGCGCATCGCGAGCGCTATCTCCCGCTGCTCACCGAACGGGTGCACGTCGTGCATGCCAATGCGGGCGAGCTCGCAGAGCTCTACGACGGAGTCTCGGCGTGCCTCCTGCTCGTCGAGCCCAACGAGTATCGGAAATTCGCAGTGCCGATGAAGCTGTACGAGTACCTCGGCTATGGCAAGCCGACCCTCGCCTCTGAGCACACGCTCGCGGGCGAGATCGTGGAGGGCCTCGAGATCGGGTACACCGCTGCCTACGAGAGGGAGTCGATCATCGAGCTGCTGGAGCGTCTCCTTCGCGATCCCGCGGAACTCGAGCGCTGCACCGAGCGGGTGCAGGAAGTGCGGCATGAGCAGAGCTGGGCCGTCAGGGCCGGTACGGTCCAGGAGACGCTGACGGGTGGCCCCGGCGCATGACTCTGCAGCTCGTTCTGGACTGGATGGCGCTGCTACCCGTCGCGGCGCTCCTCGTGCTCGCCCTCTACCTTCCCGGCGTCGGTGCGCTGGTCATCCTCCGCACCCGACTGAGCGTCGCGCTCGCCGGAGGGCCGTTGCTGACGGCGAGCCTGCTGGGCATCGGCGGAGTCATGCTGCACACGCTCGGTCTCCGATACCACGCCCTGTCCTACCTGGTGCTGATGCTCCTGCTCTGGGGCGTGGCGCTGCTCCTGCGGTACCTGCTGAGCAGGAAGGCGCGCTGGCGCCGAAATGCCACCGGGCACTCCGTGAGGCGTCACCTGCTCCAGCTCTCCCGGTCCCACGTCCTCATCCTGGCGGGCGCTCTGGTGCTGGGCATGGCCAGCATGTGGATCCCCACGATGCTGATGATCGACCCCGCCGTGCCGAACCCACGGGTGGACCCCATGTACCACTACAACGTGCTCAATTCGATCGGAGAGACCGGATCGGTCTCGATGTTCGCCGCCGTGGACTACACCTACGGCGTGCAGGTGCGGCACGTGACCTATCCGACGGTCTGGCATGCGATCACCGTCCTGGCCGTGCCTCTGGTGGGCATCGTGCCGGCCGCCAACCTGGTCGCCTACTTGGTGACGCCGATCCTCTTCGTGGTCAGCAGCGCCCTGTTGGCGCGCATCGTGTTCCGGCGACAGCTCCTCGCGACCGCGGTCGGCGCGATCGCCGCCGGCATCCTCCCGGCCTTCCCCGGCGGTCTCGCGTTCACGAAGTCCTTCTGGCCCAATGAGCTGGCGGTGGCCATGCTCCCCGGTCTGCTCGTCGTCCTCATCATGTTCCTGCGCCGCTGCCGCTGGGGCCTGTTCCGGCGCCGGCCCGCCACCTTCCTGCTCGACCTCACGATCATGCTCGCCGCGGCCGGAGGGCTGGGGCGCACACACCCCTCCGTCTTCTTCAGCTTCGTCATGATCGTACTTCCCCTGCTGATCCTCGAAGGGACGAGGGCGCACAGCGTGGTGCGACGCAGCATGTCGCCGCGGGCGCGCACCATCCTGGCGAGCGTTCTGGCCGCGGTCGTGATCGTCGTGGTGCTCCTGCTGCTCGTCCCGGATCAGGTGCGCAGCTTCCTGATGCGGGAGAGCATCGCGCAATGGAACGATGTCACGCTCAAGGGCGTCAGCATGATCGCGAACTGGCCGACCGACGTCTCCAATCCCGCGGGCGTCCTCACTGCGCTGGTCTACATCCCCCTCCTGCTGGTGGGCATCGCCCTTCTCTCGCGGCGCCGCGACCAGCGCTGGATCGTGTGGGCATGGGCCCTCCAGATCGCGATCATCATCGGCTCCTACTTCCCGGTGCCGGTCCTCTCAGCCCTCGCGGGTCTCTGGTACGCCGACACCTTCCGGCTCTATGCGATCCAGGCGGTGATACTGCCCTTGGCCGTCGCGGCGGTGGTGCTCTGGGCTCATGGGCGGGAGCCTGCCGCGCCGTCCGGCCTGAGGAGGGTGCCGATACGGCTGCGACAGGTCTGGGCCTGGGGCGCGATCAGCGCGGCTCTGCTGGGCACCGGATACATCACCACGGGTGGCGCACGGCAGGTCGGTGTGGGGTCCACGTCTCCGCGGCCTGTCGCCTCCGCGGAGGAGGCCGCTCTGCTCGAAAGGATCGGCGATGACCTGCCTGAGGGCTCCGTCGTGGTGGGCGATCCGGCATCCGGGGTCGCCTATCTGCCGGTCGGAGCGGAGGTGGAGTCGGTCTTCACCCAGATGAACGTGCGTGATGTCGATGAGGACGGCATCTTCCTGATGGAGAACTTCGACGAGATCGAGACCGACCCACGGGTATGCGAGGTCCTGGAGTTCTACGGGATCGGGTACTTCTACCAGGACGTGAGCTACGAGTACAACTACAGCGAGCGCGATGAGGTGATGCCCGGCTTCTACACCGTGGACACCTCCGACGGCTTCACGCTCCTCGACGAGGGCGGCGACGCCCGGTTGTGGCGGATCGATGCGTGCGGGCCGGTCGAGGCTCCGGGTGAGGATTGGTGGAACCGCGAGAAGCGGATCCAGCCCTATGTGGAGGAGCTCGGTTCCTAGCCCTGGAGGAACGAGAGGTAATCGGCGCGGATCGCGTCCGGCTGCCGGGAGCTCCGGATCCAGGCGCGGGCCCGCTCCGCCTCGGCGTCGAAGGCGCCCGGAGTGCTCAGGGATCGGATACGGTCCACTGCGGACTCGACGTCCTCGATGATCCAGTCCGCGGGATACACCATCTCGGCGCCGCCCCAGGGAGCGATCTCGGGCCAGTTGCGCACCACCGGCACACAGCCGGATGCGGCGGCCTCGGCGACGGACTCGTGCGTCCCCTCGCTCACCGAGGAGGACAGGATGAAGCCGGTCCGAGCCAGGAGCTCGGGCACATCGGAACGGTATCCGTCCACCATGACCCCCTCGCCGAGCTCCTCGATCTGTGCGGCGATGTCCTGTGCCCAGGAGGCCGTGCTCGCGATGGCGGTCTGCTCCAGAGTGGGGCCGACCAGTCGCAGGACGTATCTCGGATCCTCGGCGCGGAGCCTGCGGAGCATCTCGAGGGAGAGCGCGACGTCCTTGGTCGGGACGGCCCAGCCGATCTGCACCAGCTCGAACCGTCGGCGATCCTCTGCCGGGGCGAAGGCCTCGAGGCTGTGCACATTGTGGAAGGTGGGCCGCTGCGGTGCCTGCCGGATGCGCGGGGAAACGGCCTCCAGCATGGTGCGGAGCGGAGGCGAGACGAAGCCGATCGCGTCATAGGCGCCACCGCGGGCGAGCAGAGGGTACGGGGTGAGGCATTCGAAGCGGTGGATCCGGGCGACGGTCCTGACCTGATGGGCCGAGAGATCCAGGAAGCTGAACCAGGCGAAGGGCTGCACCCCCCATTCGACGAAGACGGTGTCCGCCCACGCGAGTGGCTCCTCGAGTGCGGCGGGCACCGGATGGAGGCGGCCCGAGCGGTTCCAGGTGCTCCGCTGGCGCATCACGAGCCCGTGGGTGGGGCGCTCCGCGAGCGGCAGCTGCGAGACGTCCACGGTGCGGAACTCGATGCCCGCGTGCTCGTGGAGATCCTCCTCGACGCGGCGGATGAAGGTCCAGGAGGAATGGCACAGGATCAGCACGCGCAGCGGCTGGCCATCCCCTCTGCTGCGTGGTGGCGTCCCCCCGGTGGGGGCCGGTGCGGGATCCGCCTCGAGCAGCATCGCCCTGCCGGCGGCGGAGTCGCGGAAGGGCGCGAGGAACTCGTCGGTGCGCAGCGCGAGCGGTGAATGCAGGGGCCCGTAATGCGTGGAACGGTGATAGGCCAGCAGGATGGCCAGGTTCGTCCATGTCACACTCTGCTGGTGACGGCCGCGCGCCAGGGCGTTGTCGGCCAGGGCCAGCAGCTCGGTCAGCAGGGGGAGGAGGTCATCCCACGGGATCTGGTGCCCGCCCTCAAGTTCGGCGAAGGCCTGCGCACTGCGTGTGAAGGTGCGCCCGGCGCGGCCGCCAGCGCGCTCGGCCACTGCACGCCCTGCACCTCCGATCGGGCTCGCAGAACCGAGGACCTGCACGGAGCGGTTCCGGAGGAAATCGGTGATCTGATCGACGCGGGGGAGTGAGGACACGGTCTTCTCCTGGATGGGGTCAGCTCAGCCCTGGAGCAGGCCGCGCATGATGTCTCGGGCCACCTCGGCGTCCTTCTCGAAGCTGAGCTCGCGGGAGGCGGTGTCGGACGCGTTCTTCCAACCCCGGAGGTCCTCCGCGGTGATCGATGCCAGTGATGCCCTGCATTGCTCGACGGAGAAGCCCTCGGCGATGGGCCCGAGCCCGTGCTCACGCACGACCGGCACCATCTCCTCGCTCGGGCCGATGGCGACGCCGAGACGGCCTTGCACGAAGTCGAAGAGCTTGTTGGGCAGCGTCAGGCGGGCATTGGTGTTGAAGGGCTCGATCCAGAAGACGCCGAGGTCGTACTGGTTCAGGACCTCCGGGAGCTCGGTCGGTGCCACCGGATCGTGGAAGCGGATGCGCGCGTCGCCGGCAGCCCGTGCGTGCAACGCACGCATATACGCACCACCGTCATTGGCGGGCACGAGGTAGAGGTCGAGGCTGAAGCGGGCTGGCAGCGCCTTGACCACGTCCAGCATGAGCTCGAGGTTCCGCCCGGGGACGGCGGATCCCGAGTGCACCAGGCGCACCTGGTCCTCGAGCACCGGCGAGGGGGCGAGCTCCTGCCACCGGGAGGCGTTCCGCATCACGCGGGCGGCGACCCCGTATCGCTCCCGGTAGAGCTCGGCGATGCTCCCGCCCACTGCCGTCACCGCAGCATTGCGCGGCAGATAGGTGCGGCACAGGTAGTCCATCAGGGGAGCGACGAGCAGTCGCCAGGACAGCACATGGGTGCGCTCCTCGGGGGCCCACTCGTGCATGTCCGCCCAGATCGGCGCACCATGGGCGACGGCGTCGGCGAGAGCCAGGATCCGCGCCTCGTTGGCGACCACGGCATCGAATCGGCGACCCTCGAGCGCACGCATCGTCCACCGGATGGCGGGGGCGGCGGGCGCTGCCCTGCGCCACTGCCGCGTTGCCAGGAGCGCCACGCCGGGCAGATCCTGGGGGAGGGTCTTCAGATGGTCGGGAACTTCGATGTGCTCGCTCGCACCCTCGGGCGTCGGACCGTAGCCGACCGTCGTGACCCGACCGAACTCAGCGACGACGGAGAGCTGCCGCAGGACGCGTGAATCACGGTGGATGGGGGAGAGGCTGATGAGGAGGATCTCGGGCTCGGACACGCCTTTCATTGTATAGACGCGCCCGGCGTGCACCGACCGTCGGAGCCGCGTTCGAGGGTGCTACGGTGAACCGGCCCAGGAGGGCCCGGATGACCCGGATGACAAGAACGGAAGGTCACCACGTGGTGTCGAAGCACTCCCCCCTGACTCGAGGCACGTTCGTCGTCGCCACCCGGCTGTTCGCCCCTGAACCGACTCCCGCGGCATCCCGCAACGAGGCGCTGGTGCGGGCGATGGAGCGCGCAGGGCACACCGTGCGCGTGATGACCACCACCGCGCCAGGGCTCAAGCAGATCCCTGACCGGGTCTCCGAGGTCTCCCGCTGGCCCGTCAAGCGGGACCGCCAGGGGCATGTCAAGGGGTACGTCTCCTACCTGAGCTTCGATATCCCGCTGTTCTTCCGTCTGCTGGCCCAGCGTGACCTCGCCGGCGTCGTCTCCGAGCCGCCTCCCACCACGGGACTGGCCGTGATGGCCGCAGCCGCGCTGCGACGGGTGCCCTATGCGTACTACGCCGCCGATGTGTGGGCGGATGCGACCGGCACCGTCGAGGGTGTCCCGTGGATCGTGCGGAAGGCGGTCCGCGTCATGGAGAAGCTGGTCTGGCGCCGCGCGAGCGTGCTGCTGGCCACCTCGCAGGGCGTCCACGATCGGATCATCGAGCTGATCGGGCCGCGGGCTTCGGTGGCAGTCGTCGGCAACGGCATCAACATCGACGACTTCACGCCGGAGGGGCCGAGCGCGGAGGAGCCCGGTCCGTACTTCGTGTACACCGGGACCGTGTCCGAGTGGCACGGCGCAGGGATCTTCCTGGACGCGTACGAGCGAGTGCGGGCTGATCATCCTGGCCTGCGGATGCTGTTCTTCTCCGAGGGTGCGCACCGGGACGAGCTCGAGCAGCGGGCCCGGGACCGAGGGCTCGACGGGGTCGAGTTCCGTCGTCGCCTGCCCGCCCAGGAGATCTCCGCCTATATCCGAGGCTCCGTCGCCTCCCTGAGCTCGGTCACCCCGGGCCAGGGCTACGACTTCGCGGTCGCCACCAAGATGTTCGCTGCCACGGCCTGCGGGATCCCGGTGATCCAGTCCGGTGACGGCTACGGCAACCGCCTGGTCGAGGAGAACGGCCTGGGCTGGTCGACCCCCTACGACGCGGAGTCGGTCGCCGCGGCGATGCGGGCCGCGCTCTCGGGCGAGGACCGCCCGGATCCCGCACTGCTGCGTCGCTGGACCGAGCAGGACGCAAGCCTCGACGCGAGCGGGGACCGCGCGGTCACGGCGCTCGCGCCGCTCTTCTGACCGACTGGTCTTCCGAACGACTGGCCTTCCGAACGACTGGTTTTCCGAACGACTGGTCTTCTAGACGACTAGTCGGCCGCGCAGTCGATCTCGATCATGATCGAGTGGTCGGTGCGGCCGATCACCGTCCCCAGCGCCGGGCTCGCCTGGTCCAGGCGGGTGAACCTGCCGCCCACGTTGTACGGTCGCTGATCTGCGTACACGTAGCCGATGTTCGCGTCTTCGAGCCGCGCACAGGCGGCTGGATCCTCGGGAGCGGCGAGCACATCGTCCATCCGCTGCTCATCCGTCGAACTGGGGCGCATCCCCGCCGCGGGAAAACGCACGGTCTGGCCTGTCATCCCGTAGAGGTGAGCGCCGCCGGAGAAGGGACTGGCCAGCAGCACCTTGTCGGTGTCCATCATGGCCCCGACCTCCTGGAGCATCGCGTACTCCTCGGCGTCGAAGTAGCGGGCTCTCCCGGTCATATCCAGATCCAGGTTCCGCCCGGCGTACTCCAGGCGCGGCCCGATGGTCGAGGCGGCCAGCAGCACGCAGGCGGCCAGGCCCAGGATCCTCAGGAACTGCTGGGCAGGTCGTTCGATCCTGCGCACTTGACGGTCGAGGTGGGCCAGCCCCGGGACCACCAGCAGGCACACCACCAGGGTGAACAGCATCGAGATGCGGTCCTGACCGCTGTACCAGAGCGCCGAGAGGCGCAGCGAGGAGTCGATCGCGGCGTCCATGTACAGCACCAGCGGCACCAGCAGCACCACCGGCAGCACCGCGCTGCCTCGCCGCAGATGTGCCCAGACCCCCAGGTAACCGAGCAGCCACAGCAGCGGCCCGGTCGCCATCGCCCACACCGTCAGCAGTCCGGAAGACATCTCGCCCACCGCGCGGAGGGGGGAGATCACCAGCCCCCCGACGAAGTCGCCGGCGACCCCGGAGGCGGGGAGCACGGCGATCACGAGGACCGGGAGCAGCCCGAGCAGGACCACCACAGCGCTGAAGCGTGCGAGGCGCGGGCGTCGACGGCGCTGCTCGACGGCTCCGGCCAGGGCCGCAGCAGTGATCAGCAGGCACAGCGCGATGAAGACGTTCGGATGCATCAGGCCCAGTCCCACAGCGCCCAGGACGACCGCGACCACGAGCGGGAGCACCGTCTCTCCGTGGTGCCCGGAGAGACGGAAGCGCAGGGCGCGGAACCCGGCGACGGTCACCCCGAGCACGCCCGGCAGGAAGGCGGAGGCGACGAGGTTGGGGATGGCCGCGAGATGGATCCATTCGCTCAGCGGCACCGCGGGGGCGATCGCGGCGGCCGTGCCCGCAGCCAGCGGTCCCCAGCTCAGTCGTGGCCACAGCATACGGGTCAGGAACATGATGCCGTAGACCCAGGGCACCAGGGCGAGCATCAGGGTCGCGGCGTTCAGGACGATGGGCGTCGGGGCGAGCGGCACCAGTGCCGCGATGTCATGGAACGCCGCGGGGTAGACCCCGCCTGAGCCGTCGGTCGTCGAGAGTGAGGCGAACCTCAGGGTCGAGCCGTAGCCGGTCTCCCGGATCCATTGCAGCGCGCTGAGATGGAACAGCGCATCCCATCTCTGCAGCGGCTGCCCCGGTGAGCCGAAGGAGGCCAGGATCGGGACCACGGCGAGAGCCGTCGCAGCGGCCAGGACCAGCAGAGAGACAGGCCCTCGAACCAGCAGCGGACGGGAGGTGCCCGCCGGTGCGGTGTGCAGGTCCGACCCCTGGCCGTGACGGGCTCGTGCAGAGCGCAGCCATCGTTCGATGGCGAGCCGCAGTCCCCAGAGCACGAGGCCGGCGAGCACCGTCATCAGGAGCGCGGACACCAGATTCCACGGCATCCCGATCAATGCGACGACGATCGCGCCGCTGCCGAAGACGCAGGCGGTCACCGCTGGTGCGACGGCTGCGGCGGCGCGCCACGCGATGCCGAGCGCGCGAGCGAGGACGACGCCCGGCAGGTAGGCGAGAACCAGGGCGAAGGCGGCCGCCCAGGAGAACCAGAGCAGATCGATCATGCGCGAAGGGGGAGGACCCCGGTGACCGAGAAGCCACGACGAATGGAGAGCACGGGCTTCCTCCTGGAGTAGGACTCGGGGCGCGGACCTGGAGGCCCCACCACTGGGCAGTGGTGGGACGAAGCCAGCGTATCTGCCGGGCGGAGGATCAGAAGATCCGCCTCAACAGCGGAGTCCGCTGACCGATCAGCGCGATGACGGTCGAGAGCAGCACGGTGAGCGTCCAGGTGAGAGCCATCGGGCCGACATCGTAGACATCGAGCACCGGGAACACCTCGCGCAGCACGACGAGCACCGCGAAGTGCACCAGGAAGATGCCGAAGGTCGCGTTCCCGAGGGTGCGGAGCCTCCGCTCGGTGCGTTCGGAGACCCGCCAGCCAGCGCACAGGCTGGAGACGGACGCCATCAGCACGACGGAGTAGGCGACGACGGGCAGCGACCCGTAGACGGGGGCGAGGACCGCGACCCACGTCGGGGCAGCTCCTCGACTGGCGACGAACAGCCAGGTGATCAGGGCGATGAAGCCAGGGACCGTCACCAGGCCGAGGGCCCCCGCCCAGCGGGGGATCGGTTTTACCAGGACTGCGCGGCCGAGCACGAAGTACCCGGTGTACAGCAGGAAGAACGTGAGGCTGCCGGCGGCGACCGGGACCATCGAGATCGACCCGCGTCCTCCCGCCTGCCCGGCGACCGTCACCAGGACGGTCCAGCTCGCTGCGAACAGCCCCACGATCCAGCTTCGCCGACCCTCATCGTCCGCGAGGAACGACGCCAGCAACGGGGTGATGAGGTACAGGCCTGCGATCGCGAAGAGGAAGTACAGGTGCGTGTACGTCTCGCCCGTGATGATCAGGTCGACCAGCTCCGCGAAGGAGCCGACCGGGCTCCCCGACACCAGCCCGCGGATCACCACCAGGTAGAAGGCCGACCAGACGACCAGCGCCGGGACGACGCGTGTCATCCGGCGGCGCAGGAACTCTGCGGGGCCGTGGCGATGTGCTCGAGGGTCGAGGCTCAGCGCCCCGGACATCATGAAGAAGATCGGCACGGCGCACTTGAACGCCATGTCGAGCGCGACGATCCCGAGGCCCGCCTCACCGGCCCCGACCCCTCCGCCGACGACATGGATCACCACGACGCCGAGGACGGCGAGGATCCGGGTGACGTCGAGAAAAGGCAGGTAGGTGCGCTCTTCTCCGTTCATTCCGAGCGGGGGGTGCGGAGCTCGCGCTCGCGGTACTGCCAGGGCTGCTCAGCCTCGTCCAGCGCGAGCCGGCGCGCCAGGTGCGTGGTGCGCTTCTCCGCGGCCTTGGTGCGGGCCTCCTGCAGAGCGAGGAAGCCCAGCAGCACCAGCACCGTCGCATAGAGGAGCAGGTCAGCGCCGCGGCCCACCCCGACGATATTCGCGACCCGGCTGAGCGCTCCCGGGAACAGCACTGTCACCACGGCGAATGCGGCGAAGGCGAGGATCAGCAGGCGGCGCACCGCGAGCTGCTTGGCGCCACGCTTGATGAACAGCCAGGCGACGATCGCCACGATGCCCAGCACCAGGAGGAGCTGGATGATGAAGGTCCGGCTGCCCACCCCGAGGCCGGGGCCGAGGGCCAGGATCATGTCGGTGGCATCCATCGGCTCAGGCCTGGTCGGTCCGCTGGTGGGTGGAGGCGGAGCCGTCGCCGAGGACGAGGCGGGGGGTGCCCTGCCAGTTCTCGGCGGTGGTGATGTTGCGGCCGTCCACGATCAGCTTGATCCCGGGCACGTCCGCTGCGGTGAGGTCCTTGTACTCGGCGTGGTTGGTCTGGACGATCACCAGATCCGCGGCGTCGCCGAGGTGGTACGGCGCCCAGCCGAAGCCCTCGATCTCGGTGTCGTCGTAGTAGGTGTCGTGGACCGCGACCTCGGCGCCATGCTCACGCAGCGCCTCGACCACGGGGAACACACCGGAGAACGCGGTCTCCTTCACCCCGGTGCGGTACGACGCGCCGAGCACCACGGCCTTCATCCCCGTGAGCGAGCCGAGCAGGTTCGCGGCCCGCTCCACGAGCTTCGCCGGGACCGATGCGTTCAGCGTGCGGGCGGTGCGGACCGTCTCCGCCAGCGGATCGGTCGACAGGTACAGCCGCGGATAGACCGGGATGCAGTGCCCGCCCACGGCGATGCCGGGCTGGTGGATGTGGGAGTAGGGCTGTGAGTTCGACGCCTCGATGACCTTGTAGACATCGATGCCGTTGTCCTGCGCGAACAGCGCGAACTCGTTGGCGAGCCCGATGTTCACATCCCGGTAGGTGGTCTCGGCGAGCTTCGCCAGCTCGCTGGCCTCGGGGGAGCCGAGGTCCCACACGCCGTTGGGCTTGTTCAGGTCGGGGCGCTCATCGAACTGGAGCGCGGACTCGTAGAACTCGCGGGCCCGCTGCGTGCCGGCCTCGCTGATCGCGCCGATCAGCTTGGGGTACTTGCGCAGGTCCTCGAACACGCGCCCGGTCAGGACCCGCTCGGGGGAGAACACGGCGAAGAAGTCCACAGACTCCTTCAGCCCGGAGATCTCCTCGATCATCGGCACGAAGCGGGTGCGCAGCGTGCCGACCGGCAGGGTCGTCTCGTAGGAGACGAGGGTGTCGGGGGTGAGGTGCTCGGCCAGGGACCGCGTCGCGGCATCCATCCACGCGAAGTCGGGCTCCCAGGTGGTGTCGTTCACGAACAGCGGCACCACGATCACGACCGCATCCGCGCCAGGGATCGCCTCGGCGTAGTCGGTGGTGGCCCTCAGCTTCCCGGCCGGAACCAGCTCGGAGAGCTTCTCCTGCAGATGCGCCTCACCCGGGAACGGCTCGGTCGCGGCATTGATCAGCTCGACCTGGCGCGGGTTCACATCGACCCCGACCACCTCGTGGCCGGAATCGGCGAACTGCACCGCGAGCGGCAGCCCGATCTTGCCCAGAGCGACAACAGCTGTCTTCATGTCGATTCCTCCTCGTGGGGCACCTCTCGGATGCCACGTGCGCGTCGATGACCACCAGGGGCAGTCCACCGTGACAGGGTATCCTCAACGGCCGTTCGGGATCCTGCATCCCGTGCCGCCGAATCGTCGGTGTTCTCACGTCCGTCCGGCACCCCAGAAGGAGAGCACTTGAGCACGTCCGATCCCGCACCCGAGGTGCCCGCCACCTCAGAGTCGCCCGGTGCTGACAGCACCTGGTTCGTGGTCCCCCTGTTCAACGAGGGCCAGGTCGTCGCGGACGTCCTGCGTGACCTGCGCACCCGCTACCCGCTCGTGGTGTGCGTGGATGACGGCAGCCATGACGACTCCGGCAGGATCGCCGAAGAGGCCGGTGCGGTGGTCGTCCGCCACCCGTACAACATGGGGCAGGGCGCCGCACTCAAGACGGGCATCGACTACGCGCTGCGTGACCCGAACATGCGGCAGATCGTGACCTTCGACTCGGACGGTCAGCATCAGGTCGACGACGCCGCCGCGATGATCGCCCAGCGCGAGGCCGAGGGTGTGGACATCGTGCTCGGCTCCCGCTTCCTGGACTCCCGCACCAAGCCCGGGCTGCTCAAGCGCGTCGTGCTGCGCGGCGCCATCTGGTACACGAATTTCACCACCGGCGTGAAGCTCACTGATGCGCACAACGGGCTGCGGGTGCTGGGACGCGAGGTCTGCGAGAAGATGGCCATCGAGCAGAACCGGATGGCGCATGCCTCCGAGATCGTCGAGGAGATCGGGCGCCACAAGTTCACCGTGGCCGAGCACCCGGTGCACATCCTCTACACCGACTACTCCCGCTCGAAGGGCCAGTCGGTCCTGAACTCGGTGAACATCGTCATCGACATGCTGTTCCGCTGAGTCTGCCCCAGCGGCACCGACTGCGGTTGCCGCACCAGCGGGGCAGGGGCGCAGGGGCTGCCGTGCCGCCTACTTCGTGGGGGCAGGTTCCGCGGAGCCGTCCGCCACCGAGGCGAAGAAGGCGGCGACGTCGTCCTCATCGGTGAGCAGCGCGACCCCGGAATGCTTCGTCTGGTACTCGGGGTCCTCGATCGGGATGCTGAGCGTCCCTCCCGAGTTCATGGCGCTGCGGGCGGTCAGGGCCATCCGTCCGACATCGATGATTCCGGTGCCTTCGCTCGTGGTCAGCGCCCCCGAACCGGCTCCGGCCAGCCGCAGCTGCTTGATCGGGTTCAGCAGCACCGACGGTGAGGTGACGCGATCCATCAGAGCTCCCACGAACTGCTGCTGACGCTGCTGGCGTCCGATGTCCGCGGTGGGATCGAAGTAACGGGCGCGCACGAAGGCCAGTGCCTGCTCACCGCCGACGTCGTGGCAGCCCTCGGTCATGACCAGGCCGGATCGCCTGTCGTCGACGTCCTGGTCGATGCACAGGTTCACGTGACCCACCGCATCCACCACCTGCGCGACGCCGTCGAAGCCGACCTCGACGTAGTGGTCCACCGTGAGCCCGGTGAACTGCTCGACGGTCTCGACCAGCAGCGGAGCCCCGCCGAAGGCGTAAGCCGCATTGAGCTTGTAGCCGCCCTTGCCGGGGATGTCGACCAGGGTGTCTCGAGGCAACGAGATCAGGTAGCTGTTCCCGCCCGGAGCCTTGTGCAGGAGCATGATCGTGTCGGTGCGGGCACCTTCGGTGCCGTCGGAGTCGACGGTCTCCCCACCGCGGCTGTCGGAGCCCGCGATGAGATAGGTGGTCCCCGGAGTGTTCGCCGCCTCGGACAGCGCATCGACATGCTCGATCCGGCTCTGCGTCCACAGCAGCAGCCCGGCGCCCCAGCCCAGCACCACCACGAGCACCAGGACCAGCAGCGTGGCCCCCAGGCGCACCGGTCGGGGAGCGTGGCGGCTGCGGGAGGTGCGGGGGAGCGGAGTACCGCCGGGCGGCGTGGCGGCCGGTCCGGGTGCCTCCGCGTCGTGTCGTCCATGGTCATGCCGACCGTCGCCGGTGGCATCGCGCCGCGGCCCCTGCGGAGGAACGCCGGCGCGCGCCGCGGGGACGCTGTAGCCGGGACCCGGCTCGCCGGCTTCGGTGCGGGGCAGCGGACGGGTGGGCGTCGGGCTGTCAGCGGCTGGGGAGGCCGGGCGGCGTCCCTGTCTCGGGACCGGGCGGGCGCTGCCACCGGTTCTCGCGCGGTGCCCCCTGGGACGTCGAGGCCCTCCGGGCCGTGGGGAGCGTGGCGGTGGCTGATCGCTCACAGCTGTCTCCTTCCGGCCAGAGCCGTGCATTCGGGGCATCGGGCGCATGCGGGACCCGGCGGGTGGTGGCCCTCGGTGCATGCGGCGTTCGTCAGGGTAGCCGCACCGGTGCATCCCGCGCCGCAGCGGCACGATCGCGCAGGGATGTTCCCAGGAACCTCCCGAGAACCTTCACACCACGGCCATCGAGGAGGTGGGAACGGCCGCCCGGTGCTCCGTACACTGGTGACGCGCCGCCGAGGCGGCACGAACCAGCAGCAGGAGGCGCAGTGACACATTCCGCACCCGCAGGCGACCGGACGCCTCGGCAGAGCACCGCACACCCCGACGCGCTCTCTGCGCGTGTGGTCGCGGTCGTGGTGACCTACAACCGCGAGACGCTGCTGCAGGAGTGCCTTGATGCACTCGCGGACCAGGACCGCCGTCCCGATGCGGTGATCATCATCGACAACGCCTCGACCGATGCGAGCGGCACCGTCGCGGACGAGCATCCCCTGAACGCGGATGTCGTCCATCTGCGCCGCAACGTCGGTGGGGCGGGAGGCTTCGCGGCAGGAATCGCCCGCGCCCTGGTGCGTCATGACGCGGACTGGGTGTGGGTGATGGATGACGACACGGTTCCGCGTCCGAGCGCGCTGCGCGAGCTGCTGCGCTCCCTCGAGGCATCCCCGGTGCGGCTGAGCGTGCTCAGCTCGCGGGCTGTCTGGACCGACGGGCGCGACCACCCCATGAACACCCAGCGCAGCCGGCTGGGGGCGAGCGCGCAGGAGAAGCGCGATGCCGCCCGCGCCGGAGGGCGCCCGATCCGCACCGCGAGCTACGTCTCGGCGCTGCTGAACGGTCAGGACGTGCGCCGTCTCGGTCTGCCCTACGCGGACTACTTCATCTGGTCCGACGATTTCGAGCACACCGGGCGCCTGCTGCGACACGGCCGGGGGCTCCAGGTCCCCGGCTCCGTCGTCGAGCACCGCACCGCTCGGTTCAGCAATGCCCAGACCGGCCCCGGTTCTCGTTTCTACTATGACGTGCGCAATCGGCTCTGGGCCCTGCTGCGCACCAGCTCCTTCACGCCGCTCGAGAAGGTCATCCACGGAGGCGCCACCGCCCTGGGCTGGCTCCGGCTCCTGCTGCGCCACCGCGGCGACCTGCTCGGCGTGGGGCTGCGTGGCCTGCTCTCCGCTCTGCGCCGGGGGCCGCGGCCCTCCACGACGGTCCTCCAGGCCGATGGTGACGCTGCGGCGGACATCCGTGCGATCGAGAGGGCGGCCGGTCGGTGAGCCATCCGGACCACCCTCCCGCCACGGGACACCCTTCCCCGTTCGCGGTGCTGATGCCGCTGTGGGGGCGTGACCTCCCAGATCGCGTCGAGCTCGCCCTCACCTCGGCGACCATCGCCCAGCAGCGTCGCCCCGAGCTGCTGATCCTCACCGTGGACGGGCCGCTGCCGGTAGCGCTCGAAGCACTCGTGCAGCGGGTCGGCGCCGGGGAGTTCGGTCCCGCCCAGGTGCTCCGGCACGATGTGCACCGTGGCGTCGCCGCGGCGCTCCAGGACGGGCTCGAGGCGAGCCCCTATGAGCTGGTCGCGCGCGCTGATGCGGATGACCTCTGCCGGCCGGAGCGGTTCGCGCTGCAGATCCCGTGCATGCAGGAGCAGGGCCTCGACCTGCTGGGCGGTGCGATGCGGGAGTTCAGCGACCGGGTCGACCCCGGCCAGGGCCCGTTGCGCACGAGGCCGCTCGAGCACGAGGAGATCGTCCGCTATCTGCCGCACCACAGCCCCTTCCATCATCCGACGGTGGTGATGCGGCGTTCCGTGGCGCTCGCGGTCGGCGGCTACCGGGACCTTCCTCTGCTCGAGGACTACTGGCTGTGGGAGCGGATGATGCTCGGCGGTGCTCGGATGGGGAACCGTCCCGAGGTGCTGGTCGACTATCGCGTCGACGAGGAGCTGTTCGCTCGGCGCGGGGGCTGGAAGCTGTTCTCGAGCGATCTGCAGCTGCAGCGCCGGATGCTGATGGACAGGGTGATCGGACCGGCACAGTTCGCCCGCAACCTCACCCTGCGGGGGCTCTATCGCTTCGCCCCGGGATGGGCCCGTCGTATCGGATACCGTCGCTTCGTCGAGCAGGGCGTCCAGGCGTCGCCCTCCTCGATGTCGGTCACACCATGAGGGAGGCCACACACCCCGGCGCGCCGGGGTCTGGTCTCCTCCCACCGGTCCAGCTCCGATACTGTGAGCGGGTCTCCGGCGGACCCCTCCGCACGCATCGAGCGGACCTCTCCGCACGCATCGAAAGGACCTCCTGTGTCGACTCCTGATCTCCTGATCGTCGGCTCCGGCCTGTTCGGCCTGACCGTCGCAGAGCGCGCGGTCGCCGAGCACGGCGCTAAGGTGACCATCATCGACCGGCGTCCCCACGTCGGCGGCAACGCCTATTCCGAGGCCGACGAGCAGACCGGCATCGAGGTGCACAAGTACGGTGCCCACCTCTTCCACACCTCGAACCAGCGGGTGTGGGACTACGTGAACCGCTTCACAGAGTTCACCGGCTACCAGCACAAGGTGTATACGACCCACCAGGGCGTGGTGTATCCGATGCCGATCAACCTCGGCACCGTCAACCAGTTCTTCCAGTCCGCATATACGCCGTCCGAGGCGCGTGCGCTGATCGCCGAGCAGGCCGGGGAGTTCGCGGGCAAGGACCCCGAGAACCTCAACGACAAGGGCATCTCTCTGATCGGGCGCCCGCTGTACGAGGCGTTCATCAAGAACTACACCGGCAAGCAGTGGCAGACCGATCCCAAGGACCTGCCCGCCTCGATCATCTCGCGCCTGCCCGTGCGCTACACGTACAACAACCGCTACTTCAACGACACCTACGAGGGCCTGCCGAAGCAGGGCTACACCGCGTGGCTCGAGCGGATGGCGGATCACCCGAACATCGAGGTGAAGCTCGACACCGACTTCTTCGACACTTCGCAGCCGCTGAACAAGGACGCCGTGCGCGGGAACATCCCGGTGGTCTACACCGGTCCCATGGACCGCTACTTCGACTTCGAGCTCGGAGAGCTGGGCTGGCGCACCATCGACCTGGAGACCGAGCACCTCGACGTCGGTGACTTCCAGGGCACCTCGGTGATGAACTACGCCGACGCCGAGACCCCGTACACCCGCATCATCGAACCGCGCCACTTCCACCCCGAGCGCGACTACTACCCCACGGATCGCACCGTGATCCAGCGCGAGTACTCGCGCTTCGCCGAGTCCGGGGACGAGCCGTACTACCCGATCAACTCCGGCAGCGACCGCGAACGGGTGCTGGCATACCGCGAGCTCTCCGAGGCCGAGCCGCGCACCCTGTTCGGTGGCCGACTGGGCACCTACCAGTACCTGGACATGCACATGGCCATCGGCTCGGCCCTGTCCATGGCCGACAACAAGCTGTCCGACCTGCTGCGGGCGTGACCCGAGCGCCCCGCCGCTTGACACGGGGCATCCGCCGAACGCCGACGAGGAGCACCATGAACGCCACCACTGCCACAGCGGCACCCCGTGAGACCGACCAGCCCGGCCAGGGCGCCCCGCAGCGAGTGCTGCAGCGCATGATCCTGCCCTTCGAAGCATCCCCGGACATCGTGCCGCTGTACATCGAAGCGTCTGATGCCCGCTCCGGGGCCACCGGAGGAGCCTTCGGGCTCGGCGGCGGCTCGGACCGGACTGCGAAGGGTGAGGCAGAGGGCCAGGGGTCGCACCGCACCGCGCAGGCGGCGGTGGACATCAGCGAGCTCAGCGAACGGCACTCGGCGCGCATCCCGTCACTGTCGATGCGCTCCTTCGGCACCTACTTCAACGCCTTCCCCGCGAGCTACTGGCGGCGCTGGACCCCGGTGCGGGCGGTCCGGCTGACCATCCGCACCGCCGGCTCCGGCCACCTGGTCGTGATGCGCTCCACCGCCCGCGGCACCCTGCAGCGTCAGGAATCCCGCACCGTCAGCGGCGCCGGCGAGCAGGTCTTCGAGCTGCCGTTGACCGCCTTCGGAGATGGCGGCTGGTATTGGTTCGATGCCTATGCCGGGTCGGAGGATCTGACGATCCTGGGCGCTGAGTGGACCGCGGATGCGGACCTCGCCCGCACCGAAGGCAGCTTCTCGATCTCCATGACCACGATGAACAAGGTCGAGTACTGCCTGGAGAACATCCGGACCCTCGCCGAGGACGATGCCCTGCGCGAGCTGCTGGACGTCATGTACGTCATCGACCAGGGCTCGGACCGGCTGAACGATCACGCCGAGGAGCTCGCCCCGCTGCAGGCGTCGCTGGGCTCGAAGCTCCAGGTCATCGAGCAGGGCAATATCGGCGGCTCGGGCGGCTTCTCCCGCGGGATGTACGAGGCGTCGACGGCAGGCGCCTCCACCTACGTCATCAACTGCGACGACGACATCGTGCTCGAGCCGGAGTCGCTGATCCGAATGGTGACCTTCGCGGACTTCGCCACCCGCCCCACCCTGGTGGGCGCTCACATGTTCGACCTCAACAACCGCTCGGTGCTGCACACCTTCGGCGAGGTCGTCGACCCCTGGCGCATCCAGCCGGCGCTCGCGAACGACGGCGGCGAGATGGGCCACGACTTCGCGCTGGACCCGCTGCGCTCGACCCCGTGGCTGCACCGCCGCGCGGATGTCGACTACAACGGCTGGTGGAGCTGCCTGATCCCCACTGAGACGGTGCGCGCGATCGGTCTCAGCCTGCCGGTGTTCATCAAGTGGGACGACGCCGAGTACGGGTTGCGGGCGAAGAAGGCCGGCTATCCCACGGTCTCCCTGCCCGGTGCCGGCGTGTGGCACATGAGCTGGGTGGACAAGGACGACCTGGTGGGCTGGCAGGCCTACTTCCATGAGCGCAACCGCATCATCACCGCGCTGCTGCACTCCCCGTACGCCCGCGGCGGCCGGGTGGTCAAGGAATCGCAGTTCATGGATGTCAAGCACCTGATCTCCATGCAGTACTACACGGAGGCGGGCCGGCTCATGGCCCAGCGGGACGTGCTCGAGGGCCCCGACGCCCTGCACCCCTCGATCGGGACCAAGCTTCCCCAGATCCGGGGGATGGCCGCGGACTTCGACGACGCGGTCGCCAAGAAGGACCAGGACCTGTACCCGCCGGTCCACATCGACAAGCCGCCCCGGAAGGGACGTCCCTTCACTCAGCCGCATCGGCTGATGCTCCCGGTATGGACGGCGAAGACCCTCGCCAAGCAGCTGCTGAAGCCCACGCAGCCCCGGTCCGCGGAGAACCCGCAGACGGTGATCCCGCACCTCGACGCGAAGTGGTGGCGGCTGTCCGCCTACGACAGCGCACTGGTCTCCAACGCCGAGGGCACCCAGGTCGCCTGGTACAAGCGCAACCCGCAGCAGGTGCGCGAGATGCTCACCGAAGCGATCACCGCCCACCTCGAGCTGCACCGCCGCTGGAACGAGCTGCGTGACAGCTACCGCGAATCCGCCTCACGGATCACCTCCTTCGACGCCTGGGAGCAGACCTTCGCGGACAACCCGGCACCGGTGCGGGAGCGGGACCGCGAAGAGGGCTCTGAGCTCGGCGGCGGCACCGGAGGCTCTGCGGCGTGACCGCGACCGGAACCGGCAGAACTGCGCGGCTTCCGTCGCGCGCGGAGCAGGCCGAGGGCTGGCGGGCCCCGGGGCAGGACGCAGGTTGGCTGAACCCGATCCGCGAGCGCTTCCTGCTGCGCCTGCTCGTGCGCAAGGAGCTGCGGGTGCGTTACCGCGGCAGCGCCCTGGGCATGCTGTGGAGCTACGTCAAGCCCGCCGTGCAGTTCATCGTCTTCTACATCGCGCTGGGTGTCTTCCTGCAGCTCCAGCGCGACACCCCCGCCTACGCGGTGTACCTCTTCAGCGGGATCGTGGTGGTTAACCTCTTCGGTGAGGTGTTCGGCAACGCCACCCGTTCGATCACGGGCAACCAGGCGTTGGTCTCGAAGATCTATCTGCCCAGCGAGCTGTTCCCCTGGGCGAGCATGATCGTGGCGCTCGTGCACTTCCTGCCCCAGCTCGCGGTGCTGGTGGTCGGCGCCCTGCTGTTCGGGTGGTTGCCCTCGTTCACCGCAGCGATCGCCTTCGTGCTCGGGATCGTGATCCTGGTGGTGTTCACCATGGGGCTCGGCATGATCACCGCGGCGCTCAACGCCGCCTTCCGCGATGTCGAGAACTTCGTGGATCTGATCGTCATGGTCGCGACCTGGCTCTCGCCGGTCCTCTACCGGATCTCGATGGTCGAGGACGCGATCGGGGGGACCGTGTGGTGGTGGCTGTATCAGCTGAACCCGCTGACCATCGTGGTCGAGCTGTTCCACGTCGCCTTCTGGCGCTATTCACCCTCCGTGGTCGAGGCCGTCGCCGCGGATCCCTCGCTCACCGCCGCGGGCGAGCCCTTCGGGCTGTGGTGGGCCGGGCTGCTGATCGCGGCGGTGACCTTCGTGGCCGGCAACGTCCTCTTCGAGCGCTCGAAGCGGCGCTTCGCCCAGGAACTGTGACAGGAGCGCCCGGATGAGCCCGAACATCGACTCCGTGCCCGCCTCCGCCGCGGTCCCCACCGACCGCGAGATGGTGCGCATCGAGCACGTCACCAAGCAGTTCTCCCTGCGCCACGACCACTCCCTCAAGGAGCTCGTGTTCTCGGCGCTGAAGCGCAAGAAGCTGGCCGACTCCTTCCTGGCCCTGGACGACGTGGACCTCACGGTGCACGCGGGGGAGACGGTGGGGCTGATCGGCTTCAACGGCTCTGGGAAGTCCACCCTTCTCAAGACCATCTCCGGAGTGCTCTACCCGGACCACGGACGGGTGCTCCTGCGGGGCCGGGTGGCGGGCCTGATCGAGGTGGGCGCCGGCTTCCACCCCGACCTCTCCGGGCGCGAGAACGTCTACCTCAACGGCGCCATCCTCGGGATGAGCCGCGAGCAGATCGATGAGAAGTTCGAGGAGATCGTTGCCTTCAGCGAGATCGAGGAGTTCATCGACACCGATGTGAAGTACTACAGCTCAGGGATGTTCCTGCGCCTGGCCTTCTCCGTGGCGGTGCACACCGAGCCGGACATCTTCCTGGTCGACGAGATCCTCTCCGTCGGCGACGAGCCGTTCCAGCGCAAGTGCCTCGAACGGATCCGTGAGCTGCAGGAGGCCGGCCGCACCATGGTGGTCGTCTCCCATGAGCTCGAGATGCTCGAGAAGCTGTGCACCCGCATCGTGGTGCTCCGTAAGGGGCAGGCCATCTTCGACGGTGACCCCACCGAGGCCGTCGCGACGCTCCGCGCGGGCTGAGCCGCCTCTCTCAGCTCTCAGGGCTGCCCGAGCCGTCCGAGCCGTCCGAACAGCTTCCGCCGGGCCATCTGAGCGGTCCGAGCAGCACCCGTCTCGGGCTGTCAGCGAGGGCGGAGCTGCTCGGTCACGCCCTCCTCGCGCTCCTGGTGCTCGCCCACCGCGCTCGCGGGCCCCACGATCCCGCCACCGGCCAGGAGTGCCCCGAGCAGCTGCGCGGCCGCGGGCAGCCCGTCGTCCTCCACCAGCACCCGGGGGAGGGGCGTGCCGTGCGCCGTGCTCGGCCGCTGCGGGACAGCCGGCTCGAGCGGCGCGGGGCCGCTCCAGCGGGGCAGAGCCACCCCGAGCCGGTCGGAGCTCCCTCGCACCTCGCTGAGCCAGTCGTGGACCAGCGCAGGCAGCTCCCCGTCGTAGCGCGGTGCGAGCGAGACCGCCTGGAGGGCGAGCACCTCATCCGCGCTCTCGGCCAGCTCCGAGTCGGGTCGGTCGGTGGCGACCACCTGCGGCGACGGGACCGGAAGCACTGCATCTCCAGTGCCCGCTGCGTCACCTGCGGAGCCCTCACGGTCGTACCAGGTCACCTCCGCGCCGAGGGACCAGGCCGCCAGGGCCAGCACGAGGCGCTTCCAGTGGGGTGGGAGATCCAGGACCATCCGGTCACCCGGGGCCAGTGCGATCTCGTCGTGGAGGTGCCCGATCGCCTTGATCACCCAGTTGGCGAGCACGTGGCCGGACAGCTCGATCCGAGACGCTTCGCCGTACCAGGCGAGCACCGGGTTCGGACCGGTCTGTTCCAGGGCGCGCAGCAGCTGGGCACCGGTGTCCATGCTCGGCGTGCGGTGCTCGCTCATGTCAGGTCCTCCAGAGGATCGGGGACGGAGATCTCGAGGGAGATCTCCGGCAGGGCGGCGGCGAGGGATTCGGCACCCAGCGCGGTGCGGATCCGTTCTGCGAGCGTCGCAGCGTGGATCAGCGCGGCGGTCGAATCGTCCGCGGCCTCCACCACGATATGCGGACGATCCTGTGCACCCGCTCTCAGGTGGGCCGCTGCGGTGCCGGGCAGCTGCCCGGCCCGGGGCAGGGACGCGACAGCGAGTGCCCGGGCGATCCGCTCCCCATCAGGCTCGGGAGACATCCGGGCGATGGGCTCCTGCTCCGGAGTCAGCCCTAGGGAGACCCAGACCGATTCGAGGCTGGGCCGACGGAACCAGTCATCGCTCCCGGTGCGGGAGAGCTCCCGAGCCGGCACATCATCCGCGGTCGCGGAGGCGACTCCCCGCACCAGAGCGGCCGGCACCCCGCTGGCCTTGCCCTTGACCAGATCGGCGGCGGCGGCGAGCTCATCGGCGAGGTTCCGCACCGTGACATGCAGCGGCCGACCATCGGCGTCGGTCCCTCCGCGCAAGTCCTGCAGCGCACTGACACCCGCGGCGCCGAGCGCGATGTCCCCGACCCCCACTCGCCAGACGCGGGAGGAGGTGTCGGTCAGCAGGACGCCCAGATCCACGCCCAATGACTCGACCAGGTGGGCGCGGAGCTCCCGCGCGCAGGCATCGGGATCCTCGGGCAGCAGCAGCGGTCCCTCGGGAGCGTTGGACGAATCGACCCCGGCGGCCGCCATCACCGGGCCGGACGCAATCTGCACCACGGAGGTGACCACCCGCGTGTGCAGACGGCGGGCGACGGTGCGCACCGCCGCGGCACGGATCGCTTCGTCACGATCCTCGGGGGCCACGCGCAGTCCCAGCGCCTTGGAGACGACCTTCGTGGAGATGCACAGCACGTCGCCGTCGGCCGGGGACAGCGGGGCCAGGGCCGCGGTGAGCAGGGCGCCGAGGTCGTCGCCCTCGCGGATCTCGCCGAGCCCGGTGACGGGCAGTACGGTGACCGGCGAGGGGGCCGGATCAGGCGTGCGCGATGCTGCCTGTGCAGGCGGTGAAGCGATGGACACGGGGCCTCCCGGGAATGTGATTCGGATGCGATATGCAAGGCGACGCGCCGACGCCGCTTGACGGACCATAACTACACCGGTGTACTTTAGGGCTCCAACGGGCCTTCGGTGGTCGACACAGCAGTGGAAGGAGTGGTGGCCATGGATGCGGAACGAGTCGAAGACGACGCGCGTGCCGAGCTGTCCCTGCTCGATTTCGCCGGGCAGGACTCCGACGACGTCGAGCTGACCTGGCAGGAGCGTGCCCTGTGCGCGCAGACCGACCCGGAGGCGTTCTTCCCCGAGAAGGGCGGCTCCACCCGCGAGGCCAAGAAGGTCTGCGTCTCCTGCGAGGTGCGTGCCGAGTGCCTCGAGTATGCCCTCGAGAACGATGAGCGCTTCGGGATCTGGGGCGGACTGTCCGAGCGTGAGCGTCGCAAGCTCAAGCGCCGGGTGGTCTGACATCCTTCCCTGGTGAGCGACCGTCACATCACCGCGGTCGTCCTGCTGAGCGGGACGACGACCCCGCGCACCCATGACGCGCTGCGCACCGCGCTGACGGCGCAGTCCCGTCAGGCCGATCGGATCGTGGTGGTCGCCCCGTCGGATCTTGCCGAGGAGGTCGGCGACGCTGTCGCGAGGGACCTCGGTGACGGCACGATCGATGAGATCCTGCCCGTCTCTGGCGCGCTCAACCGCGCCGGGACGGTCCGTGAGACCCTCGCGCTCCTCGCCCGCGACACCGATTCGCGCGACCGCACAGACTCCCGCGACCGCACAGACTCCCGCGGCGGCGACTCCCACAGCGGCGACCACTCCCACAGCGGCGACGATTCCCACAGCAACGACGACCTCTCCCACCGCGACGCGGCACCCGGAAGTGACGCAGAGCCCCGAGGAATCCCCGAGAGCAGCGAGAAGGCAGCGCGGCCCAGCAGACGCCGCGCCCGCGCGGTCGACAGCGCCGCCGTCGAGCGTGAACGCACCCAGCAGGCCGAGGACCTCGCCCGGGTTCCTCTGCGCCTCCGCGAGGAGACCTCCCGGACAGGCCGTCGCGTCGCGGCCGCTGAGGGCGCGGCCAGCGAGTCCTGGCTCTGGTTCGTGGTCGATGGCGCGACGCCAAGCCTCGACGCCCTCGAGCATCAGCTGGAAGTGGTCGAGCGCTCGCCGAACACTGCGGCGATCGGCGCGAAGCGCGTACGCCAGGTGGAGAACGGGGACGAGCTGCCCCTGACCGCCGAGAGCGCGGATGCCCTCGTGGACGTCGGCCTGACCCTCACCCATGGAGGCCGGATCATCACCGGGGTCGACCCCGGCGAGATCGATCAGGGACAGGCCGACTGGCGCCAGGACGTCCTCGCGGTCCCGCTGCCGGGCATGCTGGTCCGTGAGCTGACCCTGCGGGAGGTGGGCGGCCTCGACCCTGATCTGCCCGCGCCCTGGGCCGAGATCGACCTGTGCCGGCGCATCTGGCGGTCCGGCGAGCGGGTCGCGGTCCAGGCCTCCGCCCGGGTGCTGCACCCCTCTCCCACCCGCCCCCTGCTCGAGCGCCTCCAGGAGCAGCGCACCGGGCAGGTGCTCACGCTGCTCAAGCAGCGTCGGCTGGTCCACGCCCTGCTCACCCTGGTGCTGCTGCCTCTGGAGACGCTGCTGCGGATGCTCGGCGCGGTCGCCGCGTCCGCTCCGCGCCTCGCGCTGATGGAGCTGCGTGCCGCGCTGGCGGTCCTGCCGCGGGTGCGCCGTGTTCTCGCCCGCGGGCGGAAGGACCGGCGCCGGTCGCGGGTGCCGCGCGGGCGCCTGGCCCCGCTCTACCTGCCGCGCGGCGAGGGAATGCGGCGGTGGGTCGACGACACCTGGAGCCGGCTGTTCGCAGACGACGACCGGCGCCGACGGATCCGGTACACCACCTGGGGGATCGCTGGGACCCGGCACGGACTCGAGGATGCCGACTACGGCCGTCACATCGTGTGGACCGGCGTGGTCGGTCTCGCGGCGGCGGTCCTCGGGCTGTTCGCCCTGCGAGGCCTCTTCGGCCGCGGGGAGCTCGCCGGCCCCGGGCTGCGCCCGCTGCCCGAGAGCTGGGATGCCCTCTGGGCCGCGGCCTGGTCGAGCTGGATCCCCGGCGGGCTCGGAGAGCGTGGGCCTGGTGACACCCTCATCAGGCTGCTGGGGCATCTCCCTCTCGGCGGGGGGCTGCTGATCGAGGTCCTGGTCCTCGCCGCAGTACCGATCAGCGCCCTGCTGGCGTGGTGGGCCTCCGGCGCCATCACCCGCGCTGTCGGCGCCCGCCTGGTGATCACCACCGTGTGGGCCCTGGCACCGTCCCTCCTGACCGCGCTCGCGGTCGGGGCCTGGCCGCTGCTGCTGGTGCACATGCTGCTCCCGCTGCTCGCTCTGGCCCTCGGCCGCGCCATCGGACTGCCGCACAAGGTCTCGCAGGCCAGCACGTCCGCCGCCGCTGCGGGCGGGCTGCTGCTGCTGGTGATCGGAGCGGTCCAGCCCGTGCTGGTGCTGCTCGCCGCGGCAGCACTGGCGCTGATCGCGATCGCCGTCCCCGGCCGGCGGCGCCGTCTGCTCTGGGTGCTGCTGCCGTCCCTCGCCCTGCACGCCCCCTACCTCCCGAGCTATCTCGGCGATCCCCGAACGCTGCTGGCGGTGGCGGGGGTCCCGCCCACGGGAGGGACCGCTTCGACCCTCGATCTGGCGGGGCTCTGGCCGGTCGCTCCCCAGGTCCAGGGAGTGTTGATCCCGTTGGTGGGGGAGACCGCGGCGCTGCTGCTTCCGCTGCTGCCCGTCGCCCCGGTCGCGCTCGCCGCACTCTGCGCCCCGCTGCTGGCCGGCGCCGCTGGACGTGCCGGACGCTTCAGCGTGCTGCTGGCCGCACTCGGCCTGCTGACGGTGCTCCTGGCCCGAAGCACCTGGACCGGTGCAGCAGCCGGGCACCTGGTCACGCCACCGCTGCACGCACTGCTCAGCGTCATCCTGCTGGCCCTGGCGATCGGCGCGGCTGCCACCTTCGACGGCCTCGCGCGCAGGGAGGCGCATGATTCCCGCCTTCGGCGCGCGGCCACCGGACTCATCGGCACAGTCGTGGCCCTCGCCTGCCTCGCGACCGTCATCGGCTGGACGCTGGTGCTGCCCGGCCAGCTGCAGCTGGAGCGGACCGCACGAGGGCAGGTTCCGGCCGCAGCTGCGGACCAGGGCCGCACCGACGCCCGCGCCCGCGTGCTGGTCCTCACCGGGGAGGACGACGGCGCCGTCCGCGCCGAGCTGGTTGTGCACGGCGGGGACACCGTCATCCAGCACGCCGTGATCGCCGACGCCCGGGACGTCGCCACCGTGCAGGCAGGCAGGGCCGTCGATGACGATCCCGCCTCCGCAGCGCTGCGCGAGACGGTCGCCGGGATGCTCTCCGGTGGCGGGAGTCAGGCAAGCATGGACGCCGAGGACCAGGCCGTCGCCCATCTCGCCATCGCCTATGTCGTGGTCCCGGGCGATCCGGCCCAGCAGCAGGAGCTGATGCGCACCCTGGACAGCTCCACCCAGCTCGAGAAGGTCACCGAGAGCTCACGGGGCGGTCTGTGGCGAGTGGTCGATGCCGCGCCGCGGGCACTGGTCGCGGGCGGCGCGGCCCCGCTGCCCCTGGCCAGCGAGGTGATCGAGGCGTCGGGGACGATCCCCGCCGAGGACGTCGAGCGCACCGTGGTCCTCTCCGAGCGCTTCGACACCGACTGGCGGGCGAACCTCGACGGTGACGAACTCGCCCCCGTCGAGATCGACGGCTGGGCGCAGGGGTTCGTGGTGCCCGCAGGAGCCGAGGGCGAGATCGATGTGCACCGGGAGCAGCCGCTGCTGCTGCTCTGGCGGCTCCTGCTCTACGGCGCGACCGCGCTCACCGCACTGCTGGCGATCCCCTGGCGGGTCCGCACCCGCACGGCTGAGGAGATGTATGGCTGAGCACCCGACGCTCGACGAGCGCGCCCTGCTGGACGAGCACGGGGAGCAGCCGGTGCCGGAGCACCCGCGCCGGAGCGCGGCCAGGGTCCTGCTGTCCCTGGCCGCCGTGGTGCCGCTCGCCCTGGCCGCCGGCGCGCTGGCCACCGCTCCCTGGGAGGACGTCCCGTCCGTGCAGCGCGCGACGGTCGAGTCGGAACCCGGCGCCAGCACCCGCTGGTGCCAGGGACCGCTGCTGCTGCCCGAAGAGCTCCTGGACAGCGGACCGGACAGCGAGCTCGCCGTGACCCCTCCCAGCACCGCGATCTCCCTGCGCACGACGTCCATCGAACCCGGCTCATCGGTCCTGTTCGGCACCGTCAGCGGTTCCACCACGCAGCAGGAGGACGACGGATCCGTCCGCGCCCCCTCGATCACCGCCCGCGGCGCCGACGGCACCGATCTGGGGGACCAGCCCGTCTCCCAGGACATCGGGGTCTCCGTGCTGGACCTGCCGGCGGCCGAGGGGACCCCCCACGTCACCTCGGCGACCTCCGAGGACGGGCGACCGGTGACGGACACCCTCCAATCCACGATCACCTCCAGCGGGGACTACCGCTCGCTCGCGGTCTCCCGCTGCGCCGAGCCTGCGACCGAGGCGAGGTTCCTCGGGATGTCGACCGACACCGGGGACAGCTCCGTGCTGGTGCTCCACAACCCGACCGAGCGTCCCGCCACCGCTTCGGTGCAGCTGTGGACCGAGGAGGGGCCCGCCGCGATGGAGGGACGCAGCCAGGTCGTCGTGGCCCCGGGGGCGGAGGAACGAGTGCTGCTCGAATCCATCGCCGCCGGTCAGGCCGCTGTCGGGGTGGACGTCTCCGTGCTCGGCTCACCGCTGGCGATGCACGTCCAGACCACCGAGCGTGACGGGCTCACCCCCGGCGGCGCCGAGATCCTCTCGCCCCTGCCCGCCGCGTCGACCGAGCTGCAGATGCCTGGGGTGGACGTCGCCGGGACACCGCCCACGCTGGTGCTCGCAAACCCCCAGGGCGTGGACACCACGGCCACGGTCGAGGTGCACGGTGCCGAGGGCGCACTCGAGATCCCTGCCCTCGAGGAGATCGAGATTCCTGCCGGCACTGTGCTGCGCACCACGCTGGACGGACTGCCCGACGGCACCTATGCCGTGAGCGTCCGCGCCGCAGACCCCATCGCCGCGGTCACCCGCAGCGTCCGCACGGGGAAGGACCTGCCCGGGGACACCGTCGGCGCCCCGGTCGACTTCACACTGGTGGCCCCTGCTCCCGCACTGCGCTCCCACGGTATGAGCGCCCTACCGATCCAGGCCGGTGCCGGTGAGCTCACTCTGATCGGCACCGCGGACTCCGCGGTCACCGTGGTGCCGATCGCGGCCGACGGATCCGCCGGTGACCCCGTGGACGTCGCCGTGAACACCGGCTCGACCACGACGGTCACCGCGGAGCAGCTGCAGATCGGCGGCGGCTCGGCGGCCGCGCTCAGCGTGGTCCCGGAGGTGCCCGGAGCAGTGCATGCGAGCTGGATGCAACGAGCTGACGACGGTGCCGGGGGTGTGCTGCTGTCCTCCGTCCCGGTGCTCTCCGACCAGGGCGGCGGGGAGCCGGTCGTGGTGCGCCTGGCGGAATGACCCGAGCTGGTCAGCTCACGGAGTGCGGAGCACTGAGCACTGAGCACTGAGCACTGAGCACTGAGCACTGTGCACTGTGCACTGAGCATGGCTCCCGGATCACGCGCTCCAGGCCTCGGGATCCACATCCTCGGGCGGGATGTTCAGCAGCGAGCCGATCTGCTCGGACAGCACCTGACGCACCAGCATCTCCAGCTCAGCCTCGTCGGCGCAGCGGGTCTGCAGCGGTCGTCGGTAGACGATGACCCGGGCAGGGTTGCTGCGTGAGGGCGGGATCACCCTTCCGAGCAGCACCGTCGCCTCCTCCCAGGGGGCAGGATCGGCCGGTGGCACCTCCTCGACCAGCACCTGCATATGCGCCAAGCGGCGCGGGAACCGCTCGGCGAGCATCGCCCCGGCGTCGGTGACGAGATCGTCGAAACGATCCCGGCGGGTGCGGTAGCCGGGCAGGTGGGGCGGGATCAGGTCCCAGCGCCTCCCGCGGCCGCGGCGATCGCGGCGGCGCGGACCCTGACGAGGGGCCGGAGGTCCGGGGAGAAGCGGCTCGACATCCATGGATCGCACTCTAGTTCCCGTCCTGCCCGAGGATGGGCGGCCCGCGCCGCGGTATCAGGGCGCGCCCTCCACCGGCAGTCGAGCCACCTGCGTACACTGCTGGACGTGCCTGCTCGTGAATGCTCCCGGACCGCCTGCTCCAGGCCAGCCGTCAGTTCGTTGACCTTCGTATACGAGGACTCGACGGCGGTGCTCGGCCCCCTGTCCAGGACCAGCGAGCCCCACGCCTACGACCTCTGCCGCGAGCATGCGACCCGGATGACCGCGCCCCGCGGCTGGGAGCTGCTGAGGGTGCCTGGCGCCGAAGTGGTCAGCGACGACCTGGTCGCGCTGGCCGACGCCGTGCGTCCCCAGCAGGCGAGCTCCGAGCCGGCCCCGACCTCGTCGCGCGGGACCGCCCGCAGCTCCCGTGACACGCCGTCCCGTGGTGCGGCTCCCGCCCGCCACCTGCATGTGGTCAGGAGCACAAATGACTGAGCCGATGACTGAGCCGAACAGCCGTCGAACCCCGTCCTCAGCCGCCGTCCATGACCTCGCCGGCATCGTCAAGACCAATGATGTGCGCGGCGTGGCGGGCGAGGAGTTCACGGTCGAGATCGCACGCGCCTTCGGTGCCGCCTTCGCAGACTTCCTGGACGACCCCGAGCTGATCGTCGCCCACGACATGCGCCTGAGCTCTCCGGAGCTCTCCCGCGCCGTGATCGAGGGCGCAGTGCGCCGAGGCGCGATCGTCGCCGATGCGGGCCTGTCCTCGACCGATCAGCTCTACTGCGCCTCAGGACTGCATCGTGCGGCCGGCGTGATGATCACGGCCTCCCACAACCCGGCGGCAGACAACGGAATGAAGCTGTGCCTCCCCGGCGCCCGTCCGGTGGGACGGGACACCGGTCTCGACGAGATCCGCCGCGGCGCCGAGGCCTACCTCGAGGCGGGCGAGATCCCGACGCACGGAGAAGGCCGCTCCGAGGGCATCGACACCCTCGCCGACTACGCCGCCACCCTCCACGAGCTGGTGCCCCTGACCGGGACCCGTCGGCTGCGGGTGGTGGTCGATGCGGCCTCCGCAATGGCCGGACACACCGCACCCGCGGTGCTCGGAGTGCTTCCCCAGATCGAACTGATCGAGCTCCATTTCGAGCTCGACGGCAGCTTCCCCCACCACCCCGCCGATCCGCTGCGTCCGGAGAATCTGGTTGACCTGCAGAACGCGGTGCTCCGTGAGGGTGCGGACCTCGGCCTCGCCTTCGACGGCGATGCCGATCGCTGCGTGGTGCTGGACGAGAACGGGGTGCCGGTGCCGCCCTCGGCGATCACCGCCCTGATCGCCCAGCGCGAGATCGCCCGTGCCCGTGCCGCCGGCGAGGAGCGCCCGGCAGTGATCGCGAACCTGGTCTCCTCACGCCACGTGGCAGAGGCCGTCCGTGAGGCCGGGGGAGAGCCCGTCCGCACGCCCGTCGGCCATGCGCTGATCAAGGCGATCATGGCCGAGCGCAATGCGGTGTTCGGCGGTGAGCACTCCGCTCACTACTACTTCCGGGACTTCTTCTTCGCTGATTCCGGGATGCTCGCCGCACTTCATGTGCTGGCCGCCCTCTCGGAATCCGACGCGCCCTTCTCCGCAGTGGTCGCGGCGCACGACCCCTACGCCGCGAGCGGCGAGATCAATCGCCGGGTCGACGACGCCGCAGCGGCTCGTGATCGGGTGCGCGACCACATGACCGCGCTGCCCGGCGCGCGCATCGATGATCTCGATGGACTCACCGTCGAGCACTGGGACCAGGAGCTGGCAGTCGAGGATCGCTGGTGGTTCTCCCTGCGCTCCTCCCACACCGAGGCACTGCTGCGGTTGAACGTCGAGGCAGAGCGGGAGATCACCATGATCCGGATCCGGGACGAGATCCTTGCGCTCGTGCACGAGGACGACCTCGTCGAGGGCGCGACCCCCGGCACGGTCTCAGGCACGGCTCGAGGCCTGGTCGACGGGTCTGCGGCGTCGAGCTCCGACGGTACCGGCAGCGACGGGACGTCGGCGGCTTCAGATCGAGAGGGAGCGGGCTCCATGGTCCTTGCAGCGGGAGCGAGCGGCGCGGATGTGCCCAGCTGGGTGCGCGCGATCCTGCGCTGCCCGGACTGCGGCGGAAAGCTGCGTGATGTGGAGCGGGCGATGCAGTGCAGCAGCTGCACGCGCGTCCACCCGGTCGAGGGCGGGATCCCGGTGCTCATCGCCGGGCGCCAGCAGGAGCCGACGGCGCAGGAGCCTGCGCGCAGCTGAGCTGAGCATCGACGGCGCCGCTGCCCCCGCAGCAGCGCCGCGAGCGAGACGGTCCGCGGGCCGGCTCCCGATGGGTGTCGGTCAGGCGCTGAACGGCACGGCTCGGACCTCGGCGGACAGCTCGCGCTGCCACTCCTGGTTGCGTCGCAGGCGCTGCTCGTCACGGCGGGACCGTTCGGCGAGCACCGCGGTGAGGAATGACTCCGGGTCGGTGCCCGGCGGTGGCGCCGGGGCGACGTGCGGCAGGGTCCGCCGCAGCAGCTCCCGGGAGAGCTGACGGCGGGACTCCGGATTGATGGTGGACGCCCTGGGCAGGAACGAGCGGACATCCTGCATCAGCGTGACCGGCAGGCGCCCGACGTCCGCCCCCTGCACCCAGTCCTGCAGCGAGGCGGGCACCTCGACGCGCTGGGGAGTGCGGTCACGCATCCGCTCCTGGATCACCATGGTGCCGGCCAGCAGATCGCCCACCCGCCGTGACCGGCGGTCGATGACCGAGCAGGTCAGTGCGATCGCCCCGGAGGTCGACCAGATCTCGAGCATCGCCATCACCGCGCGGATCAGCGATTGGCGCACGTGGACGGGCCCGCCGTCATCACGCACCACCCTGGTCCCCATGGCCAGGCGGCCCACCGAACGGCCCCGCAGCAGCAGCTCGCACAGCACCGGGTAGCCGACGTACGCGAGCACCGACATCACCAGCACCGCGGCGACGACCATGCCGTCATCGAGCTCGGCACGGGCTGCGAGCCAGGCCATCGCGATGGTGCCCCCCACCAGGATCGCGAGCTGGAGCACCCCGTCGATCACGGCGGAGAGCATGCGGGTCGCGAAGGATGCCGTGCGCAGGTCCAGCAGCACAGCGTCTCCGGTGATCAGGGCATCGCGATCGACGGGGGAGACCGTCGCTGTGGTTCCCATGGTTGCCATGGCCCCATCCTGACACCGCAGCGGCGTGGAGGTCAGCGCCGACCGTCGGCTTACGACGCCCTGGCCTCCGACTTTCGTCGGCGGTCCCGAGCCCCGCGGGACCCTACCCTGAGAGCGTGGACACCGACGCCTTCATCGCCGTGCACCGACAGCAGTGGGACCGGCTCCAGGAGCTCTCCCGGAGCCGGCACCTCGACGCGGCCGGAATCGACGAGCTGCTCTCCCTCTATCAGGAGACCTCCACCCACCTGTCGACCGTCCGCTCCACCAACCCCGACCCGGCATTGATCTCCCGTCTCTCCCTGCTGGTGCACCGCGCGAGACTGCGGATCACCGGCGCCCGCATCCCGCTGTGGAAGCACGCCCGCACCTTCTTCTGGGAGGACCTGCCCGCGGCGCTCTACGAGGCGCGGTGGACGGTGGCCCTGGCGGCCGGGCTCTTCCTGGTCTCGGCCCTGGTGACGGGCTTCTACTTCGGATTCGACGCCACGGCGAGAGGGCTGGTGGTGCCCGAGGCGGCGCAGCGCTCCCTCGCACAGCATGAATTCGTCAGCTACTACTTCCAGGGCGAGGCCTCGGGATTCGCCGCCCAGGTGTGGACGAACAATGCCTGGATCACGGTCCAGGCGGTGGTCTTCGGCGTCACCGGATTCTGGCCGGTGATCATGCTGGTGCAGAACGGGCTGAACGTCGGCCTGTCCGCAGGGGTGATGGGTGCCTACGGGGGGCTGGACACCTTCTTCATCTATATCCTTCCGCACGGACTGCTCGAGATCACCTCGGTGCTGGTCGGCGCCGGTGCCGGACTGCGCACCTTCTGGGCCTGGGTACGGCCGGGCCCGGTGCCGCGGCTCTGGGCGCTCTCACGATCCGCGCGCGCCTTGGTGACCGTCGCGATCGGGCTGGTGCCCGTGCTGCTGGTCTCAGGATTCATCGAAGCCTTCGTGACCCCGAGCACCCTGCCGCCCGCGGTGCGGATCGGCATCGGCGCGGCGGCCTGGCTGGCCTTCATGGTGTTCATGCTGGGCCGTGGCCGCCAGGTGCATCGCGCCGGCATCACCGGGGATCTCTCCGCGGAGCTGGTCGGCGACCACCTCGCGACCGCCGGCTGAACGGAGACATCCGGCTGCGGGGATCCACTACGCTCAGTGCCGTGCAACGCAGCCACTCCGACCGTGACTTCTCCGAGTACAACGCGGCCCAGGCCGAGCGAGCGGTGCGCCCGCTCGCTCAGCGGGCCGTCGCCCTCGCCCATAGCGACGCGGCGGAGGAGCTCCCCGGCGGGAATGAGCCCACCTCGGGGAACGATCCCACCGCCGGGAGAGATCGACCGGTCGCTGTCGAGCTCGGATGCGGTCGCGGCATCGAAGCACGATTCCTCGCCGAGAACGGATTCACGGTCCACGCCTATGACGTGGACCCGAGCGTGAGCGGCGCCCTCGAGGAGCTCGCCGCCGAGCTGCCGGTGCACGCCGAGATCCTCGACCTCTCGCAGCTCCGTGAACTGCCCGGGGCCGATCTGATCCTGGCCTGCGCCTCCCTGCCCTTCCTGCCGCGCGGGTCCTTCGACACGCTGTGGGACGTCATGAGGGCCGGGCTGCGAGCGCGGGGGATCCTGGCCGTGGACCTCTTCGGAGAACGTGACGACTGGGCAGGGACGGACGGCACCTTCCTGACCCGGCCGGAGGTCGAGGCCCTGCTGGACGGGCTCGAGGTGCTCGAGCTGGTCGAGGAGGAACGCGATGGACGCTCGTTCAGCGGCCCGAAGCACTGGCACACCTACCGCGTCCTCGCCCGTCGGCCCTGAGCCGCGGCGCCCCCTCCGGTGATGCCCGGAGGGGGACGGCGCACGGCTCAGAGCTTTCCAGCGGCCTTCAGGGCGAGATAGGCATCCGCCAGAGCCTGGGGGGCCCGATCCGGCGGGGCATCGACCACATGCGCGCCGACCCGCTCGAGGGCGTGAGAGACGCCCGATCGCTCGGCGCGGGCCTGCTCTGCCGCCGCCGCGAGATACACGGACTCCAGATCGCCGCGGCCCGCGGCGAGCTCCTCGAGCGCCGGATCGGAGACCGAGGCGACCACGAGTGGATGGTCCCTGGCCAGACGGGCCGCCACCGGCAGCAGCCCGGTGTGGACCACAGAGGGCTCGACCGGGGTCAGCAGCACCACCAGGGAGCCCCGACGGGCGCGCTCTGCGATGGTGCTCGCGGCGAGCTCCCAGTCGGTCTCCACGAGCGCCGGATCCACCGCAGCGGTCGCGGTGACCATGTCGTGGAGGACCTTGGTGCGGGTCGAGCCGAGCACCGACAGGTGGGGGATGCGGTCCACGCAGATCAGATCCACCCGGTCACCGGCCTGCCCCGCGAGCGCGGTCAGCAGCAGCGCGGCGTCGAAGGCCGCATCCAGCCGGGTCGACTCACCGAGCCGGCCGGCCGAGGTGCGCGAGGTGTCCACCACGATCAGCACGTGACGATCCCGTTCGGGTCGCCAGGTGCGCACCACCACGCTGCGCCGACGGGCGGTGGCGCGCCAGTCGATCGAGCGCACATCGTCCCCGTCCACGAAGTCGCGCAGGGAGTCGAACTCGGTCCCCTGCCCACGCTGATGGATCGCCGCCAGCCCCTCGAGCTCGCGCAGCCGCTGGACCCGCGACGGCAGATGCCGGCGTGACCCGAAGGGATGCAGGGCCAGCAACCGCCCCGGGGTGTCGACCGCGGTGGTGCGCCGGGCCAGCCCCAGCGGGCCGCGTGAAGCGACCAGCAGCGTGCGCGAGCTGTGCTCTCCGCGGCGGGTGGGGGTGAAGCTCTGCGCGACGGCCCGTCGTTCCTGTGCGGGGACGTCGAGCGCGCAGCGCTGGGCGTCGAGCCCGGCGGTGGGGTTCCAGGCATCGCGCACCTCGAGCCGAGCGGTGCGTGAGGTGGGGTTCGTCAGCAGCAGTCTGCCGCGGACGGTGTTGCCGAGCCGCACCTGCGTCGGCGCCTCGCGGCGTACCCGGATCCGGCGCGGGTCCGGGGCCGTGAACGCATCGGCGAGGATCACCAGCGCCCACAGCGCCACCAGGATCAGCACCACCCACCACTGGGGCCAGAGCACGATCACGGGCAGCGCGAGCAGCGCGACCAGGGCCGCGCGCGGGGTCAGCGAGATCCTCATCAGCCCTTCCTCAGCGGGGTACCGGCACGGAGGCGAGGGTCGCGGCGAGCACGGCCTCGACCTGGGTGCCCTCGAGCTCGGCCTCGGTCGTCAGGCGCACCCGGTGGGAGAGCGTGGACAGGGCCATGGTCTTGACGTCATCCGGCGTGATGAAATCGCGCCCGGAGAGATAGGCCCAGGCCCGGGAGGTGCGCAGGAGCGAGATCGCGCCGCGCGGTGAGACCCCGAGGGTGAGGCTGGGGGAGCGACGGGTGGCCCGGCACACGTCCACGATGTACTGCACCACGGGATCCTCGGCCACCACCGCGGCGACATCGCGCTGGGCGCGATGCAGGGAGGGGATGTCCACCACTGCCCGCAGACCCATCGCCGCGAGGTCCGTGGTGTCGAAGCCATCGGCGTGGCGACGCAGCACGTCCACCTCGACCTCCCGCTCCGGCAACGGCATGACGGCCTTGAGCAGGAAGCGGTCCAGCTGGGCCTCGGGCAGGGTGTAGGTGCCGTCGAACTCGATCGGGTTCTGGGTGGCGATCACCACGAAGGGGTCGGGCAGCGGCCGGCTCGCCCCGTCGACGGTCACCTGCCGCTCCTCCATCGCCTCCAGCAGCGCGGACTGCGTCTTGGGCGGGGTGCGGTTGATCTCGTCGGCCAGCAGCAGATTGGTGAAGACGGGGCCCTCGCGGAAGACGAGATCGCTGGTGGCGGTGTCGTAGATGAGCGATCCGGTGATGTCGCCGGGCATCATGTCAGGGGTGAACTGCACGCGCCGCATCCGCACATCGAGCGCTGCGGCCAGCGAGCGGACCAGCAGCGTCTTGGCGACGCCCGGTACGCCCTCGAGCAGCACGTGCCCGCGGCACAGCAGCGCCACGACCAGGCTGGTCACGGCCGCGTCCTGCCCCACCACTCCCTTGTGGATCTCGGTGGAGAGGCGCTGGAGCTGGGCGCGGGTGTCCTGGTCGACATCAGGACCGGCGCCGGGCACCTCGGTGGTGGTGGGTGCGGCGGGCGGGACGGCGCCCGGGGTGGGGTCAGTCATCGGTCGATCTCCTTCTCGAGATGGTCGAGGTCGTGTGCGAGGCGCACGAGGTCCTGGTCGCTGGTGACGGGGGCGGGTCCGAGCAGCGTGCGCAGCTGCTCGGGGGAGCGGTCCACATGCGGTGCGAGCGCAGCCAGCAGACCGTCGAGGGCGGATTCACGGCGCAGCCCGAGACGATTCGCGAGCCGGGTCGCCGTCGCCGATCGCAGCGCTGTCGCGGCGGCCTGCCGGCTGCCGGACTGCTGGAGCAGCCGGGCCCGGCCCAGGACCAGCTCCTGGGGACGGACGGTGACCGGCAGCGGCTCGACCACGACCGGTCCGAATCGTCGGCTGAGAGCCACCAGCGCGACGGTCGCGATCAGCAGCAGCCACAGCAGGAGCGGGCCCGCCCAGTCCGGCAGATAGCCGAGCAGGGTCTGCGAGGTCGAGCCCATCGGATCGGTCGCAGAGGGGACGTACCAGCTCAGCTCGCCTTCGGCCCCGAGGAGGTTCAGCACCAGGGCGGAGTTGTCCGCCCGGCCCAGGGTGTCGTTGGTGAGCAGATCCGCGCTGCCCAGCACGACCACCCCCTCATGCTCGGCCACGAGCGAGCCCTGCTCGGTGCTGAAGCAGGAGCTGCCCTCGCTGTCGCCCGCGACCCGGTACAGGGACGCGGCACCTCGGATCGCCTCCTCGGCCGCGGGGACCAGGACCGCTTCGGCCTGATGCTGGAGATCGCCGCAGCCGGGGCCGGCTTCGATCAGGGTCTCGGTCCGCACCGCGCCCGAAGGCATGATCTCCGGAGAGACGAAGGAGAGGGTCACCAGATCGGGGGCGACCAGCACCAGGCGTCCGTCCCCGTCCTCATGGGCCTCGGCGAGGGTCATCAGCTGGTCGGCGCTGAGGCTCCGCGGGGCGGTGACCAGCACGGTGCGGCCGTTGCGCAGCGCCTCTGCGGCGTCGGCCGTGTGGCGGTCAACGTCCACGTCGACGCCGAGATTCCCGAGCACCTGGACCACTGCCTTCGAGCCCTGACCGGTGGGAGCATCAGGCTCGAGCGGCCCGTCCCGGTAATACCCGCGGGCGATCGAGGCCAGGATCGCGGCGAGCATCGCGAGCACGATGAGGACGGTCAGCCAGGGGCGCCGGCGGGAGGACCGTGCCTGTCGGCCCTCCGCACGGTCTGAGCCTCCTGTCCGGTCTGTTGCTCTCGACGGTTGCGATGCTCCCGAGGGCGCCGACGGGTCAGCGGGTGCCGACGGGCCAGCAGGTGCCGACGGGGCGGGGGCGGGACCGAGGCTCATGTGCTCGTTCCCGTCACCGGTGCACGGACCGGCTCCTCGTCGCCGACGGCGGACAGATCCGGCACGGACTCGGCGATGTACTCGGCCAGGCGCAGCAGGTCATCCGCCTGCTTGACGGCGACGGTGCGGTGGGAATAGGCGGCGGTGTCGAAGGCATCTGCGCCGCGCTGCAGGCGCCCCCGCAGCTCGGGGAACGGGGCGGCGGCGTGGGCGGCAGCTTCGTGTGCGGTCATCCCGGCGGACACATCCAGCAGGGTGCGCTCCTCGAGATCGCGCACCAGCCCGCGCAGCGCGAGCACGGTGCCGTCGTCGATGCGACCCGCACCGATCGCCGCCCTGGCCGCGTCGCGCAGCTCGGCGCCGCTGAGCACCGGTTCCGCATCGAGCTCGGCCGCGACGGAGAGGGCATGGCTGCGGCGGATCAGCCCGGTGCGGCGCAGCACGAGGACCACCAGCACGACCAGCGCCACCACGATCAGCACGGCGATCCCCGCCTGTGTGGCCGAGGAGCCGTCGATGCCGTCGAGAACCTTCATCAGCCAGTTCTCGAGGGCGCTGAGCACCCAGGCCACGAACCCGGGGGAGTCGTCGTACTCCGGCTTCGAGAGCTCTTCCAGGACGCGGGTGCGTGCCTCGTCGGGATCCAGGGGCGGGGGAGCGGCGGGGTTCACCGGATCCCGGTCCCGTCCCAGTGCGCACGGGCGCGGCGCGTCAGCTCGACGTCCCAGGCCTCATGACGCATCCGGTTGTCCGCATAGACGGCCACGTAGCCGGCGGAGAGGAACGGGGCCAGCAGGAACGTCGCCGCATAGCTGCCCACCATCGAGAGGATCGTCAGCACGGTCATGCCCAGCAGCATCGCCTCGAACGAGCTGATCAGCAGGATGGCGACGTAGGCGAGCATGGCGATGGTGCTGAACACGCCCACGATGACCTGCACCGCGATCATGTAGAGCAGGTACAGCAGGAGCGTGGTGCCCAGCACTCGCCAGAGCCGACGGCCGCGGGTCATCGCGAAGCTGCGCCGGAGCGAGCCGAGCACCCCGGCCTCCTCCAGTACGAGCGCGGGGATGGCGAGCACCGTGCGGGCCCAGACCCAGAGCGAGGCCAGCACCGCGGCGACGAGGCCGATCACCAGCAGCGTGATGGTCACTGCCGTCGCCTCCTGGAGCAGGATCAGCGGGAGCATCCCCAGGCCCAGCAGCACCACGAAGGCGACCGTGCTGAGCAGGCCGATCAGCAGGACCACCGCGACGGCGGGCAGCCCGCGGCGGCGCATCGTGGCCCACATATCGGCGGTCGAGACGTGATCGCCGACGGCCTCTCCGAGCGCGACGCGGGTCAGCGCCACGGTCACCAGCGCCGAGGAGAGGAGCGAGACGATCATGGTCACCACGCTCGAGACGACCATCAGCACCACGTCGCGCAGCGATCCCAGCCCGGTGGTGGTGGTCTCGGGATCCTCGAACACGGCCTGCATGTCACCGATCATGGGGACCATGCTCGCGCCGGTCGCGAAGGTCATGATCACGAAGGCGACGCCGTAGACGGCTGCGGCGACGCCGAGCACCGAGCGAGCGCGCAGCCGATAGATCCGTACCGCCGCTCCGAGCACCTCGCCCAGTCCCAGCGGCCGCAGCGGGAACAGCGGCATCGCCTGGACCAGCTCGCGACGGGGCCCGCCCGAGGGCGGCGCGGAGTGCTGGCCCGGTGCGCCGTCGGTGGGCTGCGGCCCGAACGGCCCGCCGTCAGCGGACGACGGCGGGGAGGGCTCGCCGGACCCCTGTGCTCCCGGGGCGGTCCACTGCGTGCTCATCGGTCCTCCTGCTGCTGCTGGCGGGTGCTGTGCGGCCGGTTGCCATGTCCGGACGGGGTGGGAGCGGATCTCCAGGACCGACACTACGGAGTGCGGGCACCGCAGCTGATCCGACGAACGTCGAAGACCTCGCGTCTTCCGGACACCCCTGGCCCCCGCCTCCCAGCTCCTGACCCTCGGCGGTGGCACAATGATCCCCATGACGACGCCTTCACGGATCCTCGTGGTCGATGACGATCAAGCGATCGCCGAAATGGTCGGCATCGTCTTGCGCGGCAAGGGCTACGAGGTTGCGACCTCACCAGATGGAGCCTCCGCGCTGGAGACCTTCCCACGCCTGCGACCTGACCTGGTCCTGCTCGACCTCATGCTGCCCGGAATGGACGGGATCGAGGTGTGCCGCCGGCTGCGCCGGGAATCCGGGGTGCCGATCATCATGCTCACCGCCCGCACCGACACCGCAGATGTGGTCGAGGGCCTCGAGGCGGGGGCCGATGACTATCTCACCAAGCCCTTCGAACCCGAGGAGCTGGTCGCCCGGATCAAGGCCCGGGTGCGGCGGGTCGAGGCCCCCACCACCGAGCAGCTTGCGATCGGTGATCTCACCATCGACGTGGACGGTCATGAGGTGCGCCGCGGTGACGAGCTGATCTCGCTGACTCCGCTCGAGTTCGACCTGCTCACCCAGCTCGCCCGCAAGCCGTGGCAGGTGTTCACCCGTGACGTGCTGCTGCGCGACGTCTGGGGATACCGCCACAGCGCGGACACCCGTCTGGTCAACGTCCATGTGCAGCGGCTGCGCTCGAAGATCGAGCACGATCCGGAGAACCCCGCGATCGTGGTGACCGTGCGCGGGGTCGGATATCGCGCCGGGGGCGGATCCTGAGAGCACCGGCATGGTCGTGAGCACTCTCGAGGGCAGCGGCCCGTCTCCGGTGAGACGGTCGATGATCGACGTCGATCCGCGCAGCTGGCCGCTCGCCCTCCGGGTCGTGCTGGTGACCACCCTGCTGTCCGTCGTGGCGTTGCTCGTGGTCGGCGCCTATCTCTCCTCGGTGATCGCCGACGGGCTCTACGAGCAGCGCCGGGACCGGGTGCTCGAAGAGACGCTCGAGGTCAGGGGTGATCTCACCGAGAGCCTCACGCAGGTCTCAGGAGCCACCAGCACCCAGCAGCAGGACGCTGTGAGCGCCTTCGTCCAGACTTCGGGCGGGCAGGGAGGCGGTGACCGCCGCGAGGTCGCGCTGGTGCCGGTGGAGACGACAGGCACGGTCTTCCCCGTCGCCTCTTCCGAGCGGACCCTCTTCGACGAGGTCGACGACGAATTCGCCGCAGCGGTCGCGGAGCAGCCGGAGACGATCTCCTGGCGCTCGATCGGACGCGAGGACAGCTGGGGG